>JBILBP010000306.1:0-3569 GCA_044353645.1 Planctomycetota bacterium
GCGATGGTCGCCGTGGCCGGACGCGCCACCGATACCGTGGCCGGACGCGCCACCGAGGCCGTGACTGGACGGGCGACGGGCGCGGCCGGGGCCTGGGGCGCCGGTGCCGGAGCGGGTGGCAAGGCCGTGGGCGGGCTCCAGGGTGCAGGTGGGATCACCGGCGTCCGCGCTGCCGGCCGAACCTCGATTGCCGGCTTGATCGCCGGGGCGATCGCATCGGTGTCGTCGAGTTCGAATTCGGCCGCCGAGATCCGTGTTGTCGGCGGAGGTGTAACGGTCGCAGGCATCGACAACCCGACGCGCGGCGGCGCGGCTGGCGGCGGATCCTCGAACGAGAACGGCGGCAAGGGCGTGTCCTTGACCTCGGATTCGAGGACCGGAGGAAGCCCCGTGGTCCGCGGGACGCGGGCCTCGAGCGCAGAAGCATCGATGAACTGCGGTTCAGAAATCTCGAACACTTCGCCAATCGGCACGATCAATGGCGGTTCAGCATCTACGGGCTTGGCTTCGATGATCGCCGGAGCGATGATCTCATCAGCCATCAGCAGGTCATCGATATCCTGGATATCGATGGCGATCGGTTCGTCGGGGGTAAGCAGCGCGGCCGGGGACTGCTCGGCTTCGGAAGCTTTGACGCTGCCCAGCATTTGCGTCACGCTCTTCGGCTCGGTCTCGGCGTCAGCCGTGAACGAGATCGAGGTATCCTTGGCGACGACGCGGCCCGAATAATACTTTTCGATCCCCTGGAGGATCTCGGTACGGGTCGCGACCACCTTCTTGATATCGAGATTGGTCTTCGATTCGAGGATACGAATGGTATCCACATCGAGGGGATTGACCATCGCCAGGGTCAGCAGCTGACCGAGCTTATCGACCGGGAAGACGCTGAAATGCAAGGCATCCTCACGACTGACGGTATCGAGGGCCTTTTTGCGGATTTCATATTTGTCGACCTTCAAATGCGGCACCCAGCACTCCTGGGTAAGCGCATTCACCAGGGCATCTTCAGTAATCACCTGCAATGCTACGGCGGCCGCGTCGAGGGGCAGCTCTTCGTGGGCGGCCTTGCTCAACACCAGATCTGCCTGGTCACTGGTGATGAGCTTGGCCTTGGTGACCATGAACTCGATGAGTACCGCGTCACCGCTGCGGCAGGGTCCGACCGTGCGCGCGTGATCGGCGAGATTGCCACTGAATTGCGGGGCATTCGACGAGCGGATCGGACCCTTGGTGTCAGGACGCACTTGATTATCGGAAGCCGGCAACAGCAGCTGGTCGGGGTCGTGGTCGAGGGCCACGGGCTTGGTCGGGGCCTGCTTGGTCTTGGCGGTAACCGTCGCTGTCGGCCGAGCCGAGGCCAGCGGCGCGCCGCCCTTCACGCTCTGCGTCGCAGGGGCGGCTCCGGGGACCACGGCCCGACGACTATGCCGAGCAGGCGGCGGAACCGGACCTTTGGGCTCCTCTGCGTGCTTGTTCTTACCTTTACCGAAAAAGCTGCCCATGTCGCCGTCTGCCTTTCATCGTGTCGCCGGGCCTGAGAGGCACGGCAAAGCCAGCGGGTTTCGCTTGCCGAAGTAATCAGATCCGCCACCTCGCTGGATTCACGTCTGGGGCACCATCCCGGCAGCATTTGCGTATCACACCCTCAGAAGCTTGCCCAGGCTTGGATTTGCGTTCGCTTGTATGGTAGGAATGCTCGCCACTCGTCCACCGTTTCGGAGCCCTCATGGCCGTCTTGAATTTCGATATCAAGTCCGTCTCCCTGTCGTCAGGCGAAGACGCCAAGACGGTGTTTCTCACCGGCTCGATTGATGCGAGCACCAATCAAGCCTTCGAAGGGCGCCTCTCCGAAATCCTCTCCAGTGGCACGCGCAACGTGATGCTCGTGCTCACGAATGTGAAGTACATCAACTCCACAGGCCTCGGCACGATTGTTAAATGCGTCGATACTTTCCGCGAAAAAGGCGGTGATATCAAGCTCGTCGGAGTCCCTGCCAAGGTCATCGCGTTGTTCGAGATGCTCGGTCTGCTCGCGCTCTTCGAGACCCATGAGACCATCGAAAAAGCCGTCGCCAGCTTTGGCAAGGTAAAGGCCAGTGTCGCCCCGGCGGCGGCCACCGCCAAGTTCCCCTTGCAGTTCAAGCATCCCGCCACCGGCATGGGCATGAATGTCTCGCAGCCCGGTCGTTTCAAGGATCCGCGCAGTGGTGACTATTTCAGCGTCGATCAGGCCGGGACCATCGAATTCTACGAGATGTCGAAGGTCAAGCTGGTCGAGATGAAGCTCCCCTGCGATCTCGATTTCAGCGGTCCGCTCACCGACCTGGCCTTGTCGCTGGCGGCGCGTACCAAGCTCCCAGAGGCGGTCACCACCGCCATCGCCAACGCCATCGAGGGTGCCGCCTCGCTGATCCGCAGCCACGCCACAGACGCTAATGAGACCGTGACCGTGCTGCTCGTCGCCGATACCGAGAAGATGTCGTTGGGCTTCGTCAACCACGGCAACGCCCTCAACGTCCAGGCCGATGACCCGGCGCTGATCGGCCTCAACAGCGCCATGGATGAGGTCAAGCACCAGATCCTGCCGAGTCGCGGCTACCTGCTGACCATGGTCAAGCGTTCGCGCTGAAGCATCCCTCGCAGCCGACGACGATTACGGCCGGCGGTGTTTGGGTGGTCCGGACTTGTAACCGCACATCGCCGATCAGCCTGAGGTGATGCTCGCCGCCGCCGATGCCGATTACATGCTTCATGCCCTCAACGAGGCTCGCGCCGCCGGCAGCGAAGGCGAGGTCCCCGTCGGTGCGGTTGTGGTCTGCGACGGTCGCATCATCGGACGCGGCCGCAACGCCTGCGAACACCTCCAAGATGCCACCGCCCATGCGGAAATGGTTGCGATCACCGCCGCTGCCCAGGCGCTGGGCACATGGCGGCTCGAGGACTGTACGCTGTACGTGACCTTGGAGCCCTGCCCGATGTGCCTCGGGGCGTGCCTCAATGCCCGCGTAAAACGCCTCGTCTATGGCGCTCTCGAGCCCAAATCCGGGGCCTGCGGCAGCGTCGTCGATCTCACCGCCCTACCCGGATACAACCATCGCCTGGCGGTCACCGGCAGCGTGCTCGCAGATGATTCCGCGCAGCTGCTGAAGGGCTTCTTCCGTGCCATGCGTGAAAAACGGGCGGCCCTCGATGACTGATCAGCGCTGACGACGACGGTGGTTGTCAGGCGCATGGTGCCGCCACACTGGCTCGGCCATGCTGACTGAACTGACCCCCCGTGACGCTGCTTTCCAGGACCTGGTCGGCGCCAGTCATCAGCGCTTCAGCGCCCTGGTGCGCGAAGCTGAAGAGAAGGCCCGGGCCTTCTACCAGAAGACCCTCGGCCGCCCGGCGCGCATCGAGGACGTTGTCGACGAGGTCTTCGCCGCCGTCGAAAGCGAAGGCGACGCCGCCGTGGTCCGCTACGCCACGGCCTTCGATCGCGCCGAGCTCCCGGCCGAGCGACTGCGCGTGACCCCCGCCGAACTGCTGGCGGCCTACAACGCCTGCGAGCCGACCTTGCGCGCAGC
>JBILBP010000307.1:0-3566 GCA_044353645.1 Planctomycetota bacterium
GTTGTCGAGCGGCTCGCCCATGCCCATGAACACGACATTGCGCGGGCGTTTGCCGGTGGCCCGGCGCACGGCGAGCACCTGGGCGACGATCTCATGCGCCTGCAGATTGCGGACGAGGCCCATTTTCGCCGTATGGCAGAACGAACAGCCCATCTTGCAGCCGACCTGGCTGCTGACGCACACCGTGTGGTGCCCACCGGCATGCATGGGGATGAGCACGGCTTCTACCGCTGCGCCATCGTTGAGGCGGCATAAGACCTTGGTCGTGGTGCCTTGCTCGTCTTCGGCTTGCAGCGTCGCGGTGATCGGCGGCACCTGATCGCAGGCCGCCTGCGCCTGCAGCGTGGCGCAGACTCCCGGGCGGGCATGCTCGGCTTCGCGCCACAGGGGGGCCTCTAAGGGTGCCAGACGGCCGTCGTCCATCATCCGACGATAGAGCTGGTAATGAAAGCGCTCGGCATGTCCGACCAGGGCGCGGCTCCAGGCGGTGAATGCCGGCAGATCCAGGCCGAGAAGATCATGGCGTTGCACGCCTTGACGTTGCCCTGCCCGCGGGCGCAGGCAACCTGCGCCCGCGCATGAGCCATTCTCCGACCGCTTCTCTATCTCTTGCCAGCGATGGCCACCGCTTGGTGGTGATCATCCTCAAGGATGCTGGCGCGGTGGATCAGCTTCTTGGGCGCTTCGCCGAGTGCGGGGTGCACGGCGCGACGGTGCTCGATGGCCGGGGCATGGCAGAGCAGCTGGCAGCGCATCTCAGCCTGTTCGCCGGCTTCAAGGCCGCCTTCACCGCCGTCGGCCACAGCCAGGTGGTGATGACCCTGGTCCCTGCCAGCCGCAGTTCCGAGGTTCTGCGCTTGGCCGCCGAGGTCGCCGGTCTGGATCAAGCCGGCACCGGCATCGCCTTCGCCATCGACGTTGCTGGCGTCGTCGGCCTCGCTGCGCGTGAGGCCTAGTGGACGGGGTGACCGTGGACGGGGTGACCGTGGACGGGGAGACCGTGAGCGGGGCGATCGTGGATGGGGTGAGCGCCGTTGGCCGTCTGGCCGGCTCGACCGATACCCTCATCCTGCTGCTGGTCGGTGGCTGCCTCGCCCTCGGCCTGCCGCATGTCACCGCCGGCACCCGCCGACGTTTTTGGCACCCCTGGATCAATACCGGTCTGCTGCCCTTGCTGGGTGGTATCCTCCTCGGCCCGGCCAGCCCCTTCGGCGACGGCTGGCTGTCGCCGGACACCGCGCGCGCCTTGCAGCCCTTTCTGGCCGTAGCCCTGGCGGCGGCGGGCGTGCTGCTCGGCACGCAGATACGGCCGGCCTATTTCAACGCCGCCGGCTGGCGGTTTATCCGCCGCGAGAGTGCGCATGCGCTAATCACCTTTGCCGCCCTGGCGCTGCCTGCGGGAGCTGTGGCTTGGTGGTTGCTCCCACGCCCAGCCAATGATCTCGGGACGTGGGCGGCGGTGGCGGTCGGCGGTTTGGCCGGTGCCGCCGCCGTCGCCACCACGCAACGCCTGCCCTCGGCGGTGGAATCACTGCCTCATCATCAATTGGTGATGGGCCATGTGGTCCCCGCCGGATGGTGGAATCTGCTCGCCTGCGGCCTGGGCGCCCTAGCCCTTGGCGTCGGCGATCGTCCGGGTCAGGGCCTCGGCGGCTTGCTGCTGGCGGTGATCTTGCCGGCGGTGCTCGGACTGCTGCTCGGACGCACCGCCACCAGCGCGCCCTCACGCGCCGAGGCGCTGGTGCTGCTGCCGGCGGTGCTGGCCCTGGCTGGCGGACTGGCGCTGGCGGTCGGTGGCGCGCCGTTGCTCACCGGCATGGTCATCGGTTGCCTACTCGCCAACGCCGGTGGCGGTCGGGCGGTGCTCGTCGAGCGAGCCATGGATGAACTCGAACAGCCGGTGGCGATCGCGGCCGGGCTCTTGGCAGGTCTCTGTCTGGAGCCGCTGTCGACCCCGCCGGCGGCATGGCTGGTGCTGCTGATCCTACCCGCCCGCTGGTGGTTGCGCAGCTCGCGCTTCGCCGGCAGCCCGACCCGCCCCGAGGTGGTCTGCGGACGCGATCGGCGACTGGCTTCCAGTGGTGCCACCGGCGTGCTGCTGGTCGCTGGTGCAAGCCTGGCGCCGGCGCCGCTCAGCGAGCTGGTGGTGCCGCTGACGGTGATGTTCACGGTCGGGACTCTCGTCGCTGATGTCGCCGAACGCCGGCCGGTACCGGCAGCGCGTGAGGACGGATGAATTCCAGCCACTCGCAGATCTACCGCCAGACCATCGCCGTCCGCGGTGCCGATCCGCAGCCGTGGTGGCGGCGGCTGGCCCCGCCCCTGTTAGCGCTGCTCAGCGCCAATGCCGCCTTGGCTGGACTGATGCTGCTCGCACACGGGGCGGAAAGCCGGGCCGCCTCGCAACTGATCCTGGTGGGCATGGTCCTGGTCATCGGGGTCTTCGCCGGACGCTGCGCCCAGGCCCTACACCTGCCGCGTCTCACCGGTTATCTGCTCGCCGGCGTCGCCTTGAGCCCGGGCTTATGGGAAATGCTCAAACTCCCGGATTTGTTCGTGCCGCGAGCCTCGTTGGCGACGCTCGATCCGGCCAATGATCTGGCGGTGGGTGTGATCGCCTTGATGGCCGGCGTCGAGATCGAAGCCGGTTGGCTGCGTCGCCATCTGCGGCGCCTGGGAGCCATCGCCGGGGCCGAGACGCTGCTCGTCCCCCCGCTGCTGATGGGCTGCCTGCTGCTGCTGCCGGGGGTACCGTTTTTGCACGAGATGAACGGACCGATGCTGGTCTTGGCGGCGGCTCTGGCGGCGATCATGCTGCTGCCCAATGGCCCGACGGTGATCATCACGGTGATCAAGGAGACCGGTGCCAGCGGGCCGCTGACGCGCATGTTGATGGGCACCTCGGTGGTGCTCGATGCCGGGGTCATCCTGCTCTTCTCGATCGTCACCACCCTGCTCGATCTGGCCGCCGGTGGCCACCTCGCGGGAGCGCTGTTCGATGGCGGGGCCTTGATGCGCGCCGCCGGCACAGTGCTCGCCGGTCTTGGCTCATCGGTGGTTCTCGGCGTGGCCATCGGCTGGGGACTGCGCCGCTACGCCGAGCATACCGAGCACCGCCTGGGCTGGTTGGTGCTCGGAATTGCGCTGGCGGTGGCGGCACTTGGCGTGCATCTCGGCATTAAGCCGTTGTTCTGCTTGCTGGCCGCGGGATTCGCGTTCGGCAACTTGCCCTCGGTGGATCCTTCGCGGGTCGAGGCCGCCCGCCAACGGCTGCGCCGGACCTTAGCGCAGGTCGGCATGCCGGTGTTCGTGGTCTTCTTCACCGCCGCCGGGCTGCACGTCGATATCGGTACCTTGGTCAGCAGCTGGCTGGTAGTCCTGGTGTTGTTGGTCTTGCGCGATGCCACGATCGTGGCCGCGGTGCGTCTCGGCACGCGCCCGGCCGAGGTCGAGCCGGCGGTGCGGCGCTGGCTATGGGTCGGCATGGTCTCGCAGGCGGGGGTGACCCTGGCCCTCGCGCAGATCGTGCGCGTGCGCTATCCCGGCTGGGGCGAGAGTCTCGCGAC
>JBILBP010000308.1:0-3564 GCA_044353645.1 Planctomycetota bacterium
GAATATCGTCGGAGACGCAGACAAGGGAAGACTCTGAATGACCATGCCTCTGTTATCAAGCACGACCATGGCCTCGCGCGAAAACTTAACCGTAAATGAGTTCGTGCGTTCAGCAGACAGGGGCAGTGGCACGCCACCCTTGACCGCGGCGCCGGCGGCACCGCGGGTGGGAATCAGACGAAGATAGCCATCACCCTGGGCATTGATGCTGAAACCAGCGATGTCCCTGGAGAGCTCGATGGAAATACCGGAATTGGGCGCCAAGTGCACTTGCGTCCCGTCCAACCAGGCATCACCGACGGGCTCCCATCCGAGCGTGCGCAACGCCGCCTGCCGCTCCTTCAGATCTCGCGGCAACTGATTGGGTCCGGTCGACTCCAGAGAGGGTTCGGGGCTGACCGGCGGCAACTCGGCGGTTGCCTGGGAGAGAAGGCGATTGAAGCGCTCAAGGTCGGCCTCGTAGAGCTTAGTCAGATTCTTGTCCAGCGCACGCAGCTCGGCATAGACCTCGCCCGCAGCCTTGCTGTTGTCGGTGCGCAAGGCATCGAAACCCTTGTTCAGCAGAGCGACGACGTTGCGTCGGACAGCCAGATCGATCAAGGTCTCGATACTCGTGGTCCGCTCTCCGAGCACGGCCTTTGCACGTTTGGCGATGAGGCCGGCCTGCAATGGTTCTCCGGCAATGAACTGCACCGCAGCTGCGCATCCGAGCTCGTCGCTGGAAGCTTCGGGAATCAACGTCGCGTCCATGAACCATTTCGCCAGGCTCTTGGACGGGATCTGACCCCAGATCACGTTCGAGCTGCTACCCGCAGCCGAGGTCACGGTCACGCCGGCCGCATCAGCGGACACAACATCGACTTCCTCATTGGTAGCCGGATGACTAAAACGCAATCTGGTGACCTTCGTCCCCGCGATGCGATTCAAGAACTGCGCCCGCCCCGGCCACCATTCGCTGAGCTGACGCAGGGCGCGCGTCGTCGGGGAGCCGCTCTCGAGGGCGGCGATGACTGCCTGCGCCTGCGGCAATTGATTCGCGGAAAGAGCGCGGACCACGGCTCCATAAGACGTCGCCGCCGCATCCACTGCAGGCAGGATCTCCGGCATCGGAACCTTCGATTTCGCAACCGGCGTCGTTTCGTGATCATTGCTGCTCACCGGTGCCACCCCCCATGGGGCCGGGCGATTGGGCCCGAATTCCTCAGGTGCACCATGCTTTTCCACAGAGGTCGTCGCCGCCGGCGCCGTGTTCGCCAGCGCCAAGGCATCGGCTTTCGATTGAACGGCGACGGCCCATTCCAGATCGCCAGCGAAACCCCAGATCGAACGGGCAGGCTCCAGCTCCTTGCGGATGAATGCCGGATCGACTTCGGCGGTCAGCAAGCGCTCGAGATCCTGCTTCCGGGACTCGTGCTTGGCTAAGACCAGGGCCTGGCTCTCCTGCTTATCGAGCGGATCGCTCAAGCGCTCGCAGGTCTTAAGGGCCGCTGCATATTGTTCGGCCAGCAATTGATCGGTGAGAATCCGCAGGATTTCCCTGCGTATCTGCGCGGGAGCGGGAGCAGGAGCAGGAGCGGAAGCGGAAGCAGGAGCGACCGACGTCGGAATCGAGGATACGGAGGGATTCTTGGTGATCACGGGCAGCTCGCTACGCGGCGCCACGGATTCCGTTGCCAATATCGGTGACGACCGGTGTTCGGAGGTCATCGTGCGGTTATGCTTGGGCTGCAGAAAGATCATAGCCATCACCGTCGTGGCCAGGACGACCATGACGATGATGAGGATCACCAACGGGCCGTTACCGCTCGCCGGCGGCACCCGTCGCGAGGATAGCACGGCATGCCCGCCGCTGGGATCGGCACCCCGACTGCTGCGCGCCCGCGGTGCCGGTGGCAATGGTCCGCTACCGCCACGGCGACCAGCCTGGACACCACCCCCTGGGTGAGCGACCCCGCCGTTGGCGGTAGAAAACTTATGCTTGGCCGTAGTGCGTTGGAGGTTCTGACGCTTGGCACCACCACCGAAGCGATCGATGCCGTCGAGCAGTTCACCGTAAGTCTGAAAACGCTGAGCGCGATCGACCGCCACCAGCTTGAGATAGAAGTTGTTGAGTTCGCGAGAGATGCCCTGCTGGGCGTCGCGCAACAGGCGCGGCCCATTGGCGGCGAGCTTATGCAGGGCCTCCACGGCATTGTAGCCGGTAACCAGGCCTTCGCCGGTGATCATGCGGAAGAGCAGGGCGCCAAGGAGGAAGATGTCGCCGCGGATATCACCACGAACCTCATCATCAATATATTCGGGAGCCAGGTAGTATTCGGTGGCGGCGCTGACGCCGGCGAGCTCACGGATGAGGAAGCGTGGATTCGGTGGGATGCACAATTCATCGAGCAGCACATTGCCATCAGCGGCGACGAGCACCACGTCAGGCCGCAACCAACCATGGATCGTCCCGTGGCGAGCACCCTCTTCCAGAGCCAGGGCCAATTGACGGATGATGCCGATGGCATGCGGCGGCGCGAGGGCGCGACGGCGCGAGAGGACGTGCGATAGCGGCTCGTAATCGACCGGATCCGTCGAGAGAAAGATCAGCGCTTCGCCGTTCTGGCGAAAAGAAGCCAGATGTAGAAGATTGGGGTGCTGCACCGGCCCGGTCATGCGCGTATAGGGCTCGACCGATCCGAGATACCCGGGCTGCGCCAGCAAGGCCGGCGCCAGCACCAGGGCCCGATAGACCTTGCCATTGGCGACCTCGCGTACGCGCAGGCGCCGGCCCTGAGGATTCTCATCGAGGAGATTCACAACTGCGAAACCGTCGAGTGGAAAATCTCCCGCCGGTACGATATAGCCGTTGCGCGACGGCTGGCCGGATGATGGCTTTAAGGTCTGCGCACCGCCCGCTGCGGTACCCGCCGCGTCATCGGCGCGATACTCGTCTTCGACGGCTGGCGGGGGGGAATGGGTGCCAGTAACGGGCAGCGGCGCATTCTGCGGCAAGCTGGTCTGACCGCGTTCGGAGTCGGTAACCTGCACCGGCGTCTGGCACACCCCGCAAGTATAGATCTCGCCGATGCCCGCACTCGGGACCTCGAGCATGCTTTGGCAACGGAAGCAGGTGATCAGCCAGCTGGTCGGCGCCGCTGGCAACGGCGTCGGTGGCAATGATGCATGTGGCGTTGATGCATGTGGCGTTGATGCATGTGGGGATGACGACGGACTGTCGTTGGGAATAATCACCGGCAGGTCGATCTGCTCGACCTGGTCGACCAGCTGGCGGACCAGCGCTTCGTAAGTTTCCGAGACGCCCCCACCGGTGATCGCCACCGCCCCGAAACTCGGCCAATTGCGTACGTTCATCAACGGCTGCAATTGCTCGGGAGCCACCGCCGTCGGCAGATCCTGTTTATTATATTGCAGAACGATTGGCAGATCATCGGGATGCCGATGATGCCGGAGATTGTTCAGCATCTCATTCATCGCATCGATGTTCTCATCGAGGGCTTCGCGTCGCGAATCGGCGACGAAGACCACGGCATCAGCGCCGGTGAGGATCTGGCGACGTGTAGC
>JBILBP010000309.1:0-3560 GCA_044353645.1 Planctomycetota bacterium
CTGCCGGACAGGGCCTGTCGGTGACTGATTTTTGCACCCAGGCGATCGATTGCCGAGGCACGCGTCTGCGTTTCGAGGGCGCGGTTGATCGACGCGGCAAGGCCAGCTGCGGTCTTTACGACCCGCAGCGCGGCTGCACGGCGCATGCCCATCGTCCGCTGACCTGCCGTCTCTATCCGCTCGGGCGCTCGCGTCTCGAGGGCGTCATCCATTATTATCATGCCGGCGAGGAATTGCCGTGTTTGCAGGCATGCCCAAGCGTTAGCGACCTGCCCAGCCAGAGCGTCCATGAATACCTGCTCGGTCAGGATATCACGCGTGGCGAAGTTGCGCATGATGCTTATGCCCGGGTGGTCTACGGCCTAGCGGCGGTGGCCCGGCGCATCATCGATCTCGGCGGTCCGGAAGTTGACGCCGGGCGGGTACAGGGCTTTTTCGAGCAATGCGCGACGCTGTCGTTGGAAGCCCGGGCGTCGATCCTGCCGCAGGTGTGGATGGAGCTGGCGACCGCGCCCAAAGGTCTGGACGTGAGCGATCCGCTGGCTTTCGCTGAGGCTCATGGCGCACTGTTGACCAGCGCCGTGCAGCGGGCGGCGGCAAGCATCGACGGACCGCTGACCGAAGCCGTGATCCTCTACGTTGCCCTGTCGGTGCACCTCGCGCCGACGGTGGGCGCTGATTGCAGCGTACTGCGGCAGATCGTCCTCGACTGAAAGCTGGATCTTATGGACCGCGCTCCCAACCGGTGGCGGTCTTATGTCGCAATACGCAAATGACTCGCAGGCGGGCCGTTGATAGCCCTGTGCAGGCCCGAGGAATTCCCTGCTCGTCGGGGGAGGGTCTGTTGCTGGCAGTTGGAAGGCGTCGGATTGCAGGCCGTCAGCCGCTGAGCGCTACGCTCGCCGGCTTGCGAGCCCCGAGGCGGTGAGGAGCACCGCCCGACGAATGTCCACGAGCAGCGGGTGCGTCTCCCGTTGCGGCTGTTTTTCGAGGTTGAACGCAGCCAAGCCAGTCCAGGCTACTGATCCTACCATGCGTTACTACCTGCGTGCCCTTCTGGTCCTGACCTTAGCCATGGTGATCACCGGTTGCGGTAAGGATGCACCTGATCTGGTCATCACCTCGTTCACCGCCACCCCTGGCAATTCCCTTCCGGGTACCGAGGTCAGCTTCGCCGCCGTGCTAAAAAACGAGGGTAATGCCGATGCCGGGGGGTGTGCGTGGTCGGTCAATGAATTGACCAGCGGCAGCGCCACCAGCTTTGATATCGTGAGCGGGGTTATTCCAGCCTTGGCGCAGGGTGGTTCGACGACGATCGCCTTCAAGCTCACGCGCACGACGGCAGTAGCCCACACCTATCAGTTCATCGTCAACAGCGACAGCCGTAGCGATGAATCGGACTTTGGAAATAATGCGCGGTCGATCTTGGTCACCTGGTCCCAGCCCTTCGATCTGGGGCTTGCGCCGCTGACCTTCGCCCCTGCCAGCCCGGTCATCATGCAGCCGCTGACCTTGAATGCGTCGGTGACCAATGCCGCCGATTCGCCGGGCACGGCCCACAATGTCGCCTGGAGCGTGACCCGTGATGGCGTCGCCAATTACATGACCGGAATCCTTGCCGATATCGCTCCCGGAGCGGCGCTCTCAGTGCCCGTGATCCTGCCTGAAGAAACCGTCGCCGGCGATCACACCTATCAATTCATCATCGATCCGAACACCACCAGCACCGACAGCAACCTCAGCAATAATTCGCAAGCCATCACGGTCACGGTCCTGCCGTTCGCCGGTTGATGAATCTTCCCGCTCGCGTGCTCACCTGGGCAGTGTTTTAGCCTGAAAAAGGCCCTGAACCGCGGACCGTGGGCAAGAGCTCACCGGCGCCTCCGGCGTCGGTGAGATGGCCAAGTCCGGCCTCGATGTCCTCGAACTTGACGCTGATCTTGGTCGACACCCCAGGCTCGTTCTGGGTGATGCCGTAGACCGCGTCGGCCTTCTGCATCGTGCGCTTCTTGTGGGTGATGACGATGAACTGGCTCCCCCGGCCGCCATCGATCTTCGACTGCGTGAACTCGCGGATCATGGCGTTGTAGACGTCGACGTTGGCGTCGTCCAAAGGCGCATCGACCTCGTCGAGGATGCAGAACGGACTGGGCTTGGTCTGGTACACCGCGAATAGCAGCGCGATGGCGGTGAGGGCCTTTTCGCCGCCTGAGAGCTGGGTGATGATCTTGGGATTCTTGCCCGGCGGACAGGCGACGATCTCCAACCCCGCTTCCAGCGGATCGACGGGATTGCCCTGCTCGTCCTTCTTCTCCAATTCCAGATCTGCCCGCCCGCCGCTGAACAGCTTGCGGAACAGCAGCTGGAAGTTGGTGCGCACTTGCTTGTACGTGGCTTCGAATAACTGCCCGCAGATGCGATTGAGATCCTCGATGGTCTTGCTCAAGGTCTCCATGGCACGAGTTAGGTCGTTGAACTGCTTGTCGAGGAAATCCTGGCGCGCTTGCACTTCCGCGAGCTCGTCGATGGCGGCGAGATTCACGGGCCCGAGTGATTTCAGTTCGACCTCGGTATCATGCAGCTGCTCGCGCAGGCCATCGAGATCGAGATCGCCGGGGCGCTCATAATTGCTGAAGGCTTCTGCCAGCTCGATCTGATGCGATTCAAGGATCTGCGCGCTGAGGTTCTCGATGCGGATCTTGGCCTCGTGCGCCTGCAGGGCGGCTTCCTGGCGTTCCTTGTCGGTGGCTTTGGCGCGGGCGTTGAGCACCCGCGCTTCCTGGCGCTGGTCTTCGACGCCGTTGCGGATCGCGTCACGCTCCTTGATCGCGGCCTCGAGGCGTTGCGCGAGCTCGCTGACCTGGCCGGCTTCGCTGGCGAAGACCTGCGCCGATTCATCGAGGATCTGGCGCAATTCCTGGCGTTTGGCTTCCAGGCCATCGAGACGCCGAGTGCGTTCGTCGCGCTGGTCTTCGAGATTCTGCAGCGAGCGCGTGAGATGCCCGAGGTGGTTGCGGGCAGCCTCGACGCGTTCGGCGACGGTTGCGGCGCTGACCCGCAGACGGTTGAACTCGTCCTGCAGCTGTTCGCGACGAGCGCCCTTGGCGAGGATCAGGTTCTGCCGGGTCTCGAGATCGGCGGTGAGGTTGCGCTGCAGGGCCGCAAACCATTCCTGCTGCCCGAGGAGATCGCGGCCTTCGGACTCGAGCTTGCCGAGTTCGCTGGCGATCTCCTCGAGCTCGGCGCCGAAGCCGCTGACGGCCTCCTCGAAATGCACGAGGTCGCGCTCGGTCTTCATCAGCTGGGCCTTGGCCTCGCCGACGGCGCGATCGCCGGCCTGGATCTGGCGTCGGCATTCCTCGACCGCCAAGGATAGTTCGAAGCCTTCCTTCTTGCGCGCATCGCGCTTGAGGGCCACGGCTTCGCGCTTGGAGGTAAGCTCCGCGAGCTGATCCGCGATCTTGGCGATCTCGTGCTTGCGGCTGACGACGCCGCCGGATTCCTGGCCCTGCTGGCGGCCGCCGGTCATGGCTCCGCCGGCATTGATGATGTCGCCTTCG
>JBILBP010000310.1:0-3559 GCA_044353645.1 Planctomycetota bacterium
TCGTGACCGCCGCCGGGGCCGGCGTGATCGCCCTAGTGCGCGGCGCCGCTGCGTGGCGCCTGGTTGCGGGCGTTCGCCTCGGCGATGCCGGCCACGAAACCCACTTCGTCCATCCGCAAACGCTGACCACCGCCCTAATCGCCTTGTGGGAGGTGCAACCCGAACCGGACCTCATCGTCACCCACCTCACCGGCACCGCCCTCGGCGATGCCTATGAGCTGGCCGGTCTCGACGCCGGACCCTGGCGCCACGTCCCGCGCCTGGTCCTCAAACCGCTCATCGGCCACACCCTGGGCGCCAGCGGCGCCGTCGAGCTGGCCCTCGCCCTCAATTCGCCGGCCCGACGGATGTGGAAATTGAGCCTCGGCTTCGGAGGACATCTGGCGGCGGTGGCGGTGGCACGGTAGGCAGCCGTGAGCTTAACTACAGCGAAGCAACTTTTTCGGTCGCCCGCTTGGCAATTTTCAGCAAACTCCTTAAGGCCTCATTAACCGAATTGGAATTCGGAAAGGCCTTCAAGATGTCAGGGTCAATGGCGACCAAATTGGTTCCCAAGGAAAACCTCTTGGCGTATTTTCCGCGCACACCCTTACTGAAATCATATTTTTTCTTCATCTATGGCTCCTCATTATATTGTTTCGACTCTGACCGATCGGCTTTGCGTGCCGAGATGATCCGTATTCTGCCATCCCGTTCCGTGTGCGAGACCACGACTATTCGGGATCTTGCTGTCTGACCAATGGTGAGTTCACGAATCTCCTCGTCGTGGCCGTGCTCCGGATCTGGAATGGTGATGGCCAACACGTCAGCGAAAACGGTTGCAGCTTCTTCAAAAGATACTCCGTGTTTCTGCAGATTGGAAACCGCCTTGGCCACGTCCCAGACGAATTTCAATCCTTTAGTCATGGACGGATTGTGTAAAAGCACGAAAAAATCAAAGTCAGAGCATTTTCATGAGAACGTTCCACTGCCTGTCACCACCGAGCATCACCACCGAGCATCACCACCGAGCATCACCACCGAGCATCACCACCGAGCATCACCACCAAGCACGCCTGACGACCTGGGGCATCCTGCCGTCTGCGATTTCAACAAGCTCCTTGAGAGCTAGCCACTGATTCATCAGGATCCACAACGGCAGCTCTGCCGCTAAATTACGGCAAGACTGCCGTTCAGACTACGTGCAACGCAAGTAATGATGCGTTTATTCACCGTATTAAAGGGATATGACTTCTTGCATGCCGGAAATTTCGGCCATGGTGCGTTGCTCACAACGGCAGCCATTGCCGCAAAGGCCGCAAAGGCCGCAAAGGCCGCAAAGGCCGAAAGCCCATGCCTCCACTCAACGACAACCAAGCCGCCCACGAGCGCCTCGACGAGCCTGACGAGCTCTTCGCGGGTGACCTTGCCGTGCCGGTGTCGCGTGAGCAACTGCACGAGCTGCTGGCCCAGCATGGCGAACGTTATCAGCCGATTCTCGCGGCCTTGCGCGACCAGCCCTGGAAGGAGCTGGTGACCTCGCGCGAACTGCTCGAAATCCTCAGCTCGCAGGGTCTCGAATGGTCGGAGCGGACTTTGCGACTGTACCTCGCGGAGATGGCCGAGATCGGCCTGATCGAACGCCACGGTCGGCGCGGATACCGTCTGGCTCCGGCTGGCGCCGAGGTCGCGCGCGAGCTAACGGTATCAAAACGCCTCGGCTCGATCCTCTATCACATGGAGGAAACCGTTTGCCGAGTGGGCGGCGATGGCAGCTTCGACCTCGGGCGCGGCGTCGGCCTGGTGTCGATCAATGCCTATGTCATTCCGCTAGGCGTCATCGCGCCGCTGATCGATGACCTTGAAGCCGTCTTCGCCGCCGGGCTGGCGGTGGGCTCGCGGGTGCTCTTCAGCGCCCCTGGCGATGACATCCTCGGCCGTGAGGTCCCCGCCGGCCATGTCGGCCTGGGCACCATGTGCTCGCTGACCCTCGCCGGCATGCTCCTGCGCCGAGGCGTGCCGACGCATCCGATCTTCGGTGGGCTGTTACAGATGCAGGGCGGACAGCCTGCCCACTTCCTGGAGATGATCCGTTATGATGCGACCTCGCTGTCGCCCAATGAGGTCTTCATCCGCGCCAACTTCACCTCGGTGTCGCGCGCCGCGCGCAGCGGCGAGGGCGCGATCACGGCCTCCTTCCGCGAGGTGCCGATGGGCGTACTCGGCCATCTCACCGCCGTCCGCGATGAATGCCAACGCGCTGGCTTCCAGGGTTTCCTGCATGTTGGCCGCCCCGGTCAACCGGTGCTCAACATCCCCGTGCACGAGGGCCGCGTCGGCCTCATCCTCGCCACCGGGCTCAACCCCCTGGCGAGCCTCTGGGAACGCGATCACCGCGTGCTGCATCTCGAAGGCTCGCGGCCGATGGTCGGCCCGGCCCCCTACGAACAGCTGATCACGGTCGGCGAATTCCGCACCCGCATCGCCGCCCTGACGCGCGAAACCGCTGCCTAAAATCTTCATCAACTCGTAATGCGAAACTTTATGACCATGAACATGCTCACCACGAACCACGGCCTTCCACCTGCACAGGGGATGTACGATCCCGCCAACGAACACGACGCCTGCGGCGTCGGTTTCCTGGCCAACATCTCGGGCATCAAGTCGCACGGCATCATCAAGCGCGGCATCAGCGTGCTGTGCAACCTCCATCACCGCGGTGCGGTGGGTGCCGATCCGCTCGATGGCGACGGCGCCGGGATCATGATCCAGATCCCCGACGGGCTGTACCGGGCGGTGGTGCCATTCTCCTTGCCGGCCACCGGCGAGTACGGCACCGGCCTGGTGTTCCTCTCCAAGGGCAGCGACAAGGAATCCTCGTCGTGCATCGCCGAGGTCGAAAAAGCCATCGCCCATCACGGCCTGAAACTGCTCGGCTGGCGCGATGTACCGACCGACAACCGCACCCTTGGCCGCGTCGCCAAGGGCAGCGAGCCCTTGGTCAAGCAGGTCTTCGTCGGTCGCGGCTCAGTCAGCCAGGCACAGTTCGAACTGAAGCTGTTGCTGGTGCGCAAGCGCGCCGAGAACGCCATCCGTGCCGGGAAGCTCAACGGCGGAGCGCTGTTCTACATCAACTCGCTGTCGGCCAGCACCATCATCTACAAGGGCATGTTCCTCGCTCACACCCTCAACGAGTACTTCCTCGATCTCAATGATCCGCGCGCGGAATCGGCGATCGCCCTGGTGCATCAACGCTACAGCACCAACACCTTCCCGACCTGGGATCTCGCGCATCCGTTCCGCTTCGTCGCCCACAACGGCGAGATCAATACCCTGCGCGGCAACGTCAACCGCATGAAGGCCCGCGAAGCGCTATTCGCGCACAAGGACATCGGCGAGGCCATCGCCGATCTCAAGCCGGTGATCCTCGAAGGTGGCTCGGACACCGCTTGTTTCGACAACGCCCTCGAGTTCCTGGTGCGCACCGGTCGCAGCCTGCCGCATGCCTTGTCGATGATGATGCCCGCGGCGTGGTCGACCAAGGCCAGCCTGTCGCGGCCGTTGAAGGGCTTCTTCGAAT
>JBILBP010000311.1:0-3555 GCA_044353645.1 Planctomycetota bacterium
GGTCGAGGACCGCCTTGCCGAGCTTGAAGCCGGCATTCTCGGGCATGCTCATCATCCCGACATCGTGCGCTGGCAGGGGAAGATCTCCAAGGTCCGCGCACTGTCATCGCGACTGTCATCGCGACTGGCGTTGCTCGAAGTCGGGACCCTGACCGCCAGCCAACGAGCGGCGGCGAAGGTCGATCTTGAGGAGCTGACCCGGGCCGTGGGCACGAGCGATCCAGATGTCATGCGTTGGTCGGCGGCGCTCGCGCAGGTGCAGCAGTACGAAGACCAGCTGCGTACGGCCTTGCGTGACGCTGAAACCCAGCCGCTCGACCTGACGCGGCGTACGACGCTCGCCCCGCTACTGACGAAGCTGGCGCTGATGGTCCCCGATCAGGATCCGCAGGTCCTCGACTGGCAGAAGACCATCTCTGCATTCGATGCCCAGCTCACGTACGTGAGCGAACGCCTGGGGCTGCTCGATACCATGGACAAGATCAGCGAAGCCGATCGGCTGACCTTCGGACAGCTCCTGGTGCGGGCCAAGCCGTTGCTTGGTGCCGACGATGAACGCATCGCGCGCTGGAGCGAGGTGCTGGCCCAATCGCGAGCGCGCGTCGATCATTATCGCTTCGCTCTCAAGGACCGCATGGCGAAGGAGGACCTGCCCTCGAAGGCCACCCAGGAGATGATCAAGGCCGACCTCGCCGCCTTGCGCGCGGTGGTCGATGCCACGGATCCCCATCTGATCGCCTGGGATGAGCAGATCACCGCTGCCAATGCCGTCTACAATGAGTTGAGACACGAGCTCGCGAAGCTCGATGAACGGCCGAAGGACGACACCCTCGAACTAGCCCTGATCGAGCCGACGGCAGTGAGCTTGGCACGCTACAAGGCTCTGGCCCTGCCCGGGGACGCGGATCTCAGCCGCTGGGAGGAACGGGTCCAGGCCGCCCGCGATTATCTGTCGAGTCTACGTGAGCGGCTCGAGCCTCTGAACGCCGAGCAGGAGCTGACGGTCGCCCAGCAGCAGGCGTTGGCGGGCGCCATGGAGCAGTTCGCCGCCAAGGGCGCCCTCGCCGCCGATACGCGGCTACGCTGGTGCAAACGTCTGGAGCGAGAAGGCGAACGGGTGAGCGCGCGGCGCCAAGAACTGTCGAGCTTCGCGCGGCGCGCGGTGATCACCCCCGCCATGCGCAGCGGACTGGAGCGATTCGCACGTGATGTCGGCGATGCTGATCACGACGTGCAAGCTTGGCGCGCCAAGCTTGCACGCGTCGATGCCCTGCGCGCGCAGCTCGCGCCCCTTGAACAGGGTCACGGTATTCCGCTCGATTGCGAGGTAACGTTGGCGCAGCTGCGCGAGCTGATCGGCGACGAGGATGCCGAGATGGTGCGCTGGACCGCAGTGGCAAAACGCTTGCAGGCGGCAGAGAATGCCCTGCGTCCGCTCGACGTGTGTCAGCCGTTGCCTGCGGAGAGCGCCGGCAACTTGGCGGTGATGCGAGAACTGGCCGGGGAGACCAATCCGGTCTATCGCCGTCGACAGGCTAAATTCGATCGCGTCCACCAGCTGAGGGGAGCTATGGACGCCTTGCTCGACACCTGTGCGCAAGCGCCGGCGGCGATCGCCCTGGCCCATGCGCAATTCCAGGAACTGCTGAGCTTGGTCGGCGACACGGATCCGGCCCTGCCAGCGTGGGCCGATCGCCTGGCGATCCTCGACGGGCCCGGGCGTCCACTGTGGGCCACCGCTTACGGACGTGATTCCTTCGGCATCTGGACCACCGCGATCTTTGCCGAGGTCACGCAGAAGTTCCGCTTCGTACCTCCGGGGACTTACCTACGCGGCAGTGCCAGCGGTGAAGCCGATGAAATGCCGATCCGCATCACCCTGACCAGGGCCTTCTGGCTGGCCGAAGAAGAATGTCCGCAAGGGCTGTGGATGACCGCTAACGCCAGCAATCCCAGTCGCGATCGCGGGCTGCGGCTCCCGGTCGAGCGGGTCTCCTGGGATGAGGCGCAAGCCTGGCTCGCGGTCATGCGTCAGCGTCATCCGCAACATCCGCAGCTGCGCTTACCGACTGAGAGCGAATGGGAGTACGCCTGCCGCGCCGGTGCTAGCGGAGTTTCGGAAGCCCTCGACCAGGTCGCGTGGTATGCCGGCAATGCCCGTGGTCAGAGCGAAGAGACCAAGGTCCGCCGCCCCAATCAGCTCGGGCTGTACGACATGCTCGGCAATGTCTGGGAGTGGTGCCAGGATGGTTATGGCGCGTATGTCGCCGCCCACGACCGCGATCCGCAGGGCACCGGCAACGCCCTGCGGGTGCTGCGTGGTGGCTCCTGGGGTGATCCGGCGGAGGTCTGCCGTCCCTCGAATCGCGCTAGCCTGAAGCCGACCGTGCAATCGACCTATGTCGGCTTCCGCTTGGCGGCAGAGGTCGAATGGCAGGGGCAGTCTCGTGCGCAACCCACGGCGGTTGCGCACGAAGGGGAAGCTCCGTCATTACCATCCATCAGGGCTCCCTGATATGACCTATTTCCTCTTCTTTCCTCTTCGCGGCCAAATTCTGCAAAGCTACACGTGCGGCTTTGTCCACCCTCGATTTGCGAATGCGAATTCTTATGTGCTATGATCTTCGGATGGTTCGTGGGACGCGCTCGCGAGCCTGGACAGCGGTGCTCTGGCTGCTGTTCCTGAGCGCGTCGTTCGTTCCGGCGGCGGTGATCGAAGCCACCTCGGTGACGGTGATTGATGGCCATACCGTCGAGGTCACTTTCGACGGTCCGCTCGCATCAGGTCCTGATACCACGCTTTCGAATTATGCGCTCTCGGGAACTGGCCAGGGAACCTTAGCGCCGCAACCCACGGCGGTCACCGGCCAGGTCGGCAACGTCTACCGCTTGGAGTGGCCAGCAACCCAAGAGATGTTCCATGGCGGTGACATCACGATTACCTGCCAAGATATGCATGACACCGGCGATACCTGGGGAGCTGGCTTCGCGACCAACTCTGGAGGTGCGATCGGAGTTAGTCCGACGGTGCAATCGATCACCCTCCTGGGTACGACGCCGACGAATGGCGGCAGTGTCGATTTCCTGGTGACCTTCAGCGAGGCGGTGAGTGGGGTGGTGGATGGGACGTTCAGTGTCACCGGCGGGGGTGCGACTGGCGGCAGCCCGACGCAGAGCGGTTCGGGGAACAGCTACACGGTGACAGTGCCGACGGTGAGCGGCACCGGCGCCCTGGGCCTGACAGTGGCGATATCGGGGATCGCCGATCAGGCGGGCAATGCCCTGGCCAGCGGCACGCTGGCGGTGAACCAGACCTATACCGTCGATACCACGATCCCGACGGTGCAATCGATCACTCTCCTGAGTACGACGCCGACGGGTGCGGGCAGCAAGCAATTCCTGGTAACATTCAGCGAGGCGGTGAGTGGGGTGGTGGATGGGACGTTCAGTGTCACCGGCGGGGGTGCGACTGGCGGCAGCCCGACGCAGAGCGGTTCGGGGAACAGCTACACGGTGACAGTGCCGACGGTGAGCGGCACCGGCGCCCTGGGCCTG
>JBILBP010000312.1:0-3542 GCA_044353645.1 Planctomycetota bacterium
ACATGACCGTGACCGTCGACGGGCAGCCGCTCGAGGTGCGCGTGCGCGCCCCGCTGCTCGCCGATGGTCCGTGCCCGGTGATCCTCTTCAGCCACGGCTTGGGCGGCTCGCGTGAAGGCTACTGGCCATTCGCCGAGGCCTGGGCCTCGGCGGGTTTCGTGGTCATTCAGCCGACCCACGCCGGTAGCGACACCCAGACCTTGAAAGCTGCCGGATATTTCGGCTTCGCCGCCGCCGCTCGCCAGGCCGCCAGCGATCCGCGGATCCTTGCCGGCCGGCCGCAGCTGCTGTCCCGGCTCATCGACCTGCTCCCGCTCATCCAGGCCCGGCTGAGCGATTTCCACGGTACGCTCGATGCCGCGCGCATCGGCGTCGGCGGTCATTCCTACGGCGCGTGGACGACCCTCGCGGTGGCCGGGGTCGATTATCGCATTGCCAACGCCAGCGATACCCGCCCGCTAGCATTTCTAGCCTTGTCGCCGCCCGGCCCGGGTCGCGTACCGCCCACCACCGCCGCCGCCCTGCGGCCGATCCTGGTGATGAGCGGCAGCGAGGATTACCAACCGGCGTTCCTCGATCCTGAGGACGGCATCGAGCGCAACCCTGCCTGGCGCGAACGGCTGTGGGAGCTGTTGCCCGCCGGCAATGCCTTCCTAGCGGTGCTCGACAAAGCCCATCATTCGGCCTTCAGCGCCGGACAGGGCGCACGCCTCTCTGGCGAGCCAGCACCCGAGCCATGGATGGGCGAAGCCCTCGCCGCCATCACCATCACCTGGTGGCGGGCCCAGCTCTGCCACGACCCCACAGCCTTGGGCGAGCTGCGCAGCGGCGAGGCCGTGCCTGCGGATGATCGCCAGCGGGTGCGCTGGCAGCAGCGCTAGGAGTCTGTCGGGAATAGATGACCGAGGATGGCGCTGCGATTCGCCCGCCTTGCCGCCTTGGATCTGTCGGACGATACCTTGTAATTTTTGTAATTATGAAGGTTTATCGCCCATGGACTGATGAAACTTGCTGATGCCGGAATGACCGACGGCACATGGTCAGGAAGCGCAGGTTAGACGGTCAGGATCTGGGTGGTTGATAGGCCTTTAGGCCGCCGAGTACCTGGAATTGACGGTACAAGACGACCCACAGGGCGCCGGCCACCAGGGCGATGGCGCCGGAAATCAGGAAGGTCATTCGGTAGTCGTGGTTGAGGAGTCCGTCCAGGGCCTTACCGATCCCGACGCTGACCACCGCGGTGAGGATACACTGGAACACCAGGGCGGCGGCAAAGATCTGGGTGAAGCGTTCCCGGGGTAGAAGTCGCGGCAGCAGGCTCAGGACGGTGGTGAAGAAGACCCCGGACAGCACCCCATGGAGGATGAAGAACACCTGGAAAGTCTGGGCATCATGGATCAGCAGCCAACCGGTCAGCATGACGATGGCGTACAGTGCGGTGGCGGCGAAAGCCGTGCGCATGGGATGCAGGACATCCGAAATCCAACCGAGAGGGAAGGCCAGGAGCAGGGAAATGGTATAGGTGATGGCCCGGGCATTGCCGTAGCCGGCATCATCCAGGCCGAAGGCCTGAGCTGATTTGAGGGACACCGCGTTGATCGCCACCGAGGCGCCCATGGCCAGGGAATAGACGACGATCAGCAGGGCGAAGAACGGCACCCCCAGGCTCGCCTTGGCGTAGGTTCCAATGTTGTGCGCTAGGCTGGTGGCTTGGACCGGTAGGGGCGGCGGCGGCGGATAGCTGCCTTCCTTCACCCGCCAGCACATCACCCCGAAGGCGACGCCATAGATCGCAGCAATTGCCAGAAACATGGCGGAGTACCAATCATTTGCGAATTTGAACAGGTAGTAGTTGAACAGGATGCCGGCCAGCAGGCTGAAGATCCGGAACATCCCGTAAAAGCGGCCGATGACCTTGGCCGGGACCACGTCGTTCACCAGGGAACTGAAGATTGCATTGGCGACCAGGGCCCCTGCCTCGAACAACGTCCAGCACAGGGAGAGGGTGGCAATGGACGCCAGTCGGACCCCTTCCTCACCGCCGCCAAAGGCCGGAGCCAACCAGATACCGATCTGGGGTGCCACCGCCAAGCAGGCGATGGCGATGGCGATGATCGGGGTGGTGATGATCAGGAAGGGGATGCGCCGTCCCAAGCGACTGCGGTAGTTGTCGCTGATCACCCCGATGAAGGGTACCACCATGATCGTCATGATCGCTGGCAGGGTCGAGGTCAGGATCGAGAAAAGCAGGTCTGAAACCGCGAATTTTCGCAGCAGAACCTGAAAGATGTCCCCCACCGCCCGTTCACGGATGGCATAGGCAAAGTCCCCCAGCATCAGGAATGCGAACAGGACGCTTAGGCTGCCCAGGGTGTAGGTCAGGGTGCCAACTTTGTAGACCCCCGGCTTATCCACGTCGGGGGCATCGGTGCTGACAGGGACGTGCTGGGCCAAGAGGGCTCCGGGGGCGGGCGTGTCCATTAAGCTTCCCGAAACAGAAATATATACAATATATTACATCATCGGATCGTGCTGCTTGTGCGCCACACCAAGCAACGCTCCTCTGATTGCACAGTGCTCCATGAAAAAGTGCTCCATGAATAGAAGTACGCCGGTACGTCCGTAGGCCCGAAATCCCATCAAACAGTCGTCATCGTGATCTCTCTACTGGTGGTATCAAAAAGACCCTCACGGGGAGATGCCAGCATGACCTCTACCAGAAAAATCCCTCCACCGCCCCACAACAAGACAAGGCCACTGCGAGCTGCAAAAGTACGCTCGGAAAGATCGACGATCTGGTGCAGGGCATGAGCCTGTCGAGACTCTCCAAGAGCACGCTGTCGCGCATCGTGGAAGAGCTCGACGTCAGCAAGCGCACCCACTGTCAGCGACAACTGCCTATAATGTATACCGCTGAAAGATACCACCACCAAAGCAAGCTAAGATTGATCCTGAACGTCGGTTTGGTTCAGGCGAATATCAGAGCCCCTGATCTCCGGGAACCGTCGGTGAGACGAGGAGTCTGTCGAAGTACGGGCTGTGAAAGTGATGGCGCCTAACGATGAGCGTTCCTGTCTGATAGTGGGGGATGAGATCGGCAGCTTGCGCGCAGATGGCCTTGGTCAGAGTACTGGCCCCCTCACTGTCGACGAGGTGCTGCTGAGGTGCTACTTGGGATAGTCTGCCGCAGGGGATTCACCTCGGTAGGCGATGATCCTTAATGCCCAGACGTTGGCCGAGCATCGGCATCACCTGCGAGCTCACCGGATACCTCCACTGAACCCGTGGGTGTCCGCCTCGCGGCAATCAAGCCGCCAGTTAAGCGCTCAGTCCCAGCACCACCAGAGACTCTCCTGCGCACTGGCACAACCGCTTTATACCGAGATCGCCAGCGCGCCTCCAGACCGCCTTAAATCGCCTCTTTGCCGAGATCAGTGGGCACCTGAAGAGCAACGGTGAATGCCAAGGTCCAGCTTCCCGGCGATGAGGTAGGCCATGGTGATGAACGTCTTGTGGAGCCGGTAGCCGCGGGCTTTGCGCTT
>JBILBP010000313.1:0-3535 GCA_044353645.1 Planctomycetota bacterium
GCGACAGCCACGACCACACGCCCTGGTCATGGCTCGCTATCCGTCCGCTCGGCAGCGATCCGGCCACCGCTCGGCGTTGGAATTTTGCTCCCGCCGCCACTGTTCCCGCCGCCACTGTTCCCGCCGCAACTGTTCCCGCCGCCACTGTTCCCGCCGCCACCGGCTCAGCGACGGTGCAGGTCGATCATGGCGAGGTCTATACCTCCGCGCGCGGTTGGGGCTGGGATCGCGACCTGAGCGGAGATCTCGTCCAGGGCGTCGAGCGCAGCTGGGTCCTCGTACGCGAGCAGGCCACCTGGCGCTGCCGGTTACCGGATGGGCCGTATGTGGTGACCTTCGGCATGGGCGCCGACAGCGATTGGGATGGCGCCCTGCTGCGCTATTCCGGAGCCGGTGCGGCAGCCCCGGCGAGCCTCGGCTTCGTCAGCAACCGCATCGCCGGCGGTACGTGGCCGAGCGTTGAGAAGGAGGTCCTCGTCCGTGGAGGCGAACTGACGGTGATCGTTGGCGATACTCCAGCCAAGACCCTGCGCGCCACCACCACCGGCCTGCTCCTGCTCCATCCACGCTCGGCGCGCGGGCGCAAGACCGAGTGGGTGCAGCGGCCGGTGGCGTTCATCGCCGAACCCACGGCCTTGCGCGTCAACGGCCGTATCGCCCAGGAACTGGCACCCTTGCTGACAGCTGGGGAAACCCCGGCGCCTGCCCGCGAGGGCGATCCGCGGACGTCGATCGCGATCCGTGCGGTGCAGATCTTCGCCCCCGGACGGAATCAGCCGCTGCCGGGAACGATCGCCGCTGTCGGCAGCAAGCCGGTGGGCACGGCGATCGACGAAAAAGGCTGGAATGAACAGGATCAGGGCAATCCCCAGGATCTCGGCGCGCGCGAAGTCAGCGTCGCGGTGGCCCCCGCGGACGCCCTCGGGCTGCGCGTGCGGACGGCGGTGCGGGTACATTTTACGGCCCAGCCATCAGCGGGAATCTGGGCCATCGATCCGTGGCTGGTGGTCTCACGCGAGAGCCGGAGCTGGGTGTATGAACGAAACCAGGGCTACCTCGAGATCGCCGCCCAGCGGGCTGGCGATGTCGTGCTGGTCCGTGGCCTGCGCGTCGGCATGCATCTGCAGGTGCCGGTGGGTGCCCCTCCGGTTCCGGCGGTGGCCCAGGCCCAGGCCCAGGCCCACGTCAGCAGCGCGGTTGGTGTGCAGGCCACGCTCTTCGCCGGTGAGGTCGTCACCGGGGTGCGCACCCGTCTGACCATGGGTGGTGCCTGGGGACGGGTCGCGACGCTCATTCCCGACGGGACGGATGTGGTCTCCGGAGCCGAGGTCCTCACGCTCTACAATCCGTGGATCGAGCAGCAGCAGGATGAAATCAAAAACGCACGCGAATCCGCCAATCGCGCCTTCCAGGAAGCCATCGCTGATCGTCGCGAGCGTCTGCTGGCTGCCGGTGAGCAGCGCCGCGAGGACATCGTCGCCGAGGGCACCGCACGTCTCGACGTCGCTGAGGCCCGCAAGCCCGATGAGTGGCTGGCGGTGGCGGTGATCGACCAGGACCTGGCGTTTTCTAGCCAGGCGCACACCGCCGCCGTCGCCCGCGCCACCGCTGGTCTGGCCGCGCCCGGTCAGGCGAACCTCGCCGAGGTACGCACCGCCGCTCGTCGCGCCGAGCTGCTGGCGACGCGCAGTCAGCTCGCTCGGGCGCAGACGGCGCGCACCGCCGATTGGCTGGCGATCGTCGAGAGCGAGGGCCAATGGGAGGAGGCCCTGGCGGTGGTCGGTCAACGCGAGAGTAAGGCCGAGCTGAGTCGCGCCGAAGATCGCGCGGCGGTGATGAAATCACGAGCGGCACTTGAGCAGATGCTGCAGGAGCAGGATTGGGTCAGCGAGTTTGAGCGCACCCGGATCCTCCATGCGCCGGTCTCGGGCCGTTTGTATTGGTTGCAGGCCTGGAACGATCAGACGCGGTCAATGGGCAAGGTGACTAAGGACGTGATCGTCTGGGGGGGCGTGCCGGTGGCGGAGATCGTCGATCTCTCGCAGCTCTCCTTCATCGCCGAGGTTCCCGAATCGCGTTACCCACACGTACAGGTTGACCAGGTGGTGACGGTGATCATTCCCAGCCTCGGCGATCTGCGCCTGCTGGCGGCGATCACTCGCATCGGCCAGGCCGTGGTCATCCCCCGCGATGCGCGCGCCGCCGGTGATGATGCGCCGATCGCGGATCAGCGGGTCTTCACTGTCACCGTCGCCTTGACCCTGCCCCCCGAGCAGCGCGGGCGGCTGATGCCCGGCATCCGCGGTCTACTCGAGCTTTCCGATCCTCCTTCCGCGTCAGCGACATCGCCATGAAAAAACGTGTCCGTTTCGCCCTTGCGGCGGCCCTCCTCGCGGGTGCGGCGGTGGTCGCCGCCGCCTTCCGCCCAGCGGTGGGCGAGGCCCTGCCCACCTGGGAGCCGATCATCGTCCGTCGCGGCACGGTGACCGACTTTCTGCGTGAGACCGGAACTCTGATGCCGCACGACCCGACCATCGTCGCGGCGCCGTTCGACGGTAAACTGCAGTGGGTCATCGATGACAGCACGTGGGTGCAGGTCGGCGAGCCGCTGTTCATCATCGACGACACCGATGAGCTCAAGAAAGTCGCCCAAGAACGCAGCCAGCTGACCGAAGCCGGACAGGACCTCGAGCTGGCGGTGCTCAGGCGCGATCAGGCCGTCGACACCGAAGAGCGCAAAGTCCGTAAGGCCGAGCAGGACCTCACCATCGAACGAGCCCGCAGTCGCATCCTCACCACCAAGGCTGTTGGCGGCCTGGAGCTGGTACGCTGCGACGCCGAGCTGGTGCCCCTGGAAGCCGCCACCACCGTCGTCCGCGCGGGCTACGAAGCCGCGCGCTTGGCCTGGCAGCAGGCACAGGACAGCTTCATCGATCATCTCGATGCCTGGCAGGACCATCAGGATCAGCTGTTGCGTTTGGAGACTAAGATCGATGAATTGAGCCAGCAGCAGAGGGCGGTCAAGCCCGCTGCCCCGCTGAGCGACCAGGCTCCCGAAGACAAGCAGAAGGAAAGAAAGAACGAGAACCAGAAAAGTGGCAAAGTCCGTGCCCAGGAGACGCCGGCGGTGCCTGATGTCGGGTCCGAGCTGGAGCAGGTTCGTGCTCAGCGCGAGCAGCTGCGCGCCAAGACCGCTGCCATGCATGCCAGCTTGATCGAAGTCCGCAACCAACGCGATGCCTTAGTTCCGGCGAAGGACACGGCTGCCAGCGAGCTCGCCCAGGCCGAAGCCGCCGAACGTGAGCTGCGCATCCGCATCGAGATCGAGAAGCGCGGGCTGCCGGCGACACAGCTGGCGCTCGACGCCGAACTTGCCCAGCTGACCCTCAGCGAAGCCGAGCGCCGACTGAACGAGGGTCGTGCCGCCTTTGCCGCCAAGACCCTCTCGCAAGCCGCCATCGATGATCTCGAGGCCGTCCGCGATAGTGCGCGCACGCAAGCGGCGATGATCGGCGAGCGCCGTGCGCTCGCCGAT
>JBILBP010000043.1:0-11844 GCA_044353645.1 Planctomycetota bacterium
AGTAAGCCGCACAATCAGGCCGCCGAAGCCCCATAGAAAAACACCCAGGCACATGCCCGGGTGTCGTCTCGCTCTCTCATATAACCAACCCTCGCTGAAACGGCGAGAGAAGCCCCATAAAAAAAACACCCAGGCACATGCCCGGGTGTCGTCTCGCTCTCTCATATAACCAACCCTCGCTGAAACGGCGAGAGTCGTGCATATGCAAGGCGCCGAAGGCCGACGCATGGCCAGCCATGCTAGGTTTTCGGCAACGCCGCAGATGCGCGGCTATCGCCGTTTCAGCCTTTGGCGGCGTTTTCGGTTTTGCCGAGAACGAGGTCGAGCAAAGACTCGACCGCCTTGGCTTCGCGGATCTCCATCGCCACCTGCTGAGCACGGCCGGATTCGCGCAGCTGCTTGGCGATTTCCTCCGGGCGACGGCCAGTCTGTTGGGCGGCCATCTGGATCTGATCCGAGAGGTCTTCGTTGGTGACTTCGACGCCGAGCTTGGTGGCCAGGGCATCGAGGATCAGGAAACGGGTCAAGCCCTTGGTGGCTTCGGCGACGGCTTCGGTCTTGGCGGCGGTCAACTCATCGCCCTTCTTGCCCTGGCCCTCGGCGCGCTTGGTGGCGGCTTCTTCGGCGTCCTTGACGGTCGCGGCGAGCAGTTCTTCAGGCAACTCAACGCTGACTTTGCTCAGCAGCTGTTCGGTGAGCTCGGCGACCTGCTTGCCGCGGGCCTCGTTCTCTTTGCCGGCCTGCATGCGGACGGTGAGCAGCATCTTGAGCTTTTCCAACGATTCGGCGCCGATGCGCTTGGCGAATTCGTCGTCGAGGGTGGCAGCGCGCAGGCGCTGGGCGACCTGGATGGTCACCGCCACGGTGGCTTCCTTTTCGGCGTATTCGGCGGGCGTGAACGACTTCGGTAGGGTCGCCGTGAAGGTCACCAGGTCGCCGGCCTTCTTGCCTTTGAGGGCTTCGACGACTTCCGCGGGAGCCTTGCCAAAGAACGGATAGCCGCCGACGAGGTGGTTGAAGTCGTGGAGCTTACGGGCTTCGACGCCGTCTACAGTGACGTTGCCCGAGACGGTGATGCTGTCGTCTTCGTGGATGGTCTCGCCTTCGGCCAGGGGCGACAGGGTGCCGGCACGCTTGGCGAGAGCCGTGAGTTGCTCGTTGATGTCGCTGTCGCCGATGGCGACGGTGGCATTGGTGACGGTCAGGCTGCTGACCTCAGGCAGGGCGATGGCCGGCTTGACTTCAAAGCTGACCACGACCTGGAAGCCGTTGTCGCGTGAGATCGATTCGGATTTCACCTGGCCGATCGGCGCGAGATTTTTTTCCTTCAACGCCTGCGAGAAAGCTTCGTCGCCGAGGCGCTCTTCGGTATGGGCGGTGGCAGCCGCGCCGTAGCGCTTTTCAAGGATGCCACTGGCGCCCTTGCCGGGGCGAAAGCCGTTGAGCTTAACCTCGCCAGCAAGCTGCTTGAGCACTTGAGCGCGACGACTCTGGACCTCGTCCTTGGAGTAGGAGATGGTGAGCTGCTTGCGGAGCTTGCCGGCGTCGACGACTGAGACCTGCATGATAATACTAACCTTGGAGTTAGACCGCGCGGACACGCCGGCGGCGGAAGGGGCGGAAAGCATGGCGAAGGTGCCGAGCCGGGCAAAGGGTTCTTCGCCGCTCAACGGTGCGCCGCGCCGCCCGCCGCCGTAATCCCCGCGTAATTCACGGCGATATGGCGGTGGTGCCGATTCGGAGGTATGCTGGAGAAGAACCATGGACGATCAACGCCTTGTCCAACTTGCTCTCGACCAAGGGCATATCACGCCTGCGCAGGTCGCGGACGCGCAACGTGAGCAACGCGCGCTGGCTGATCGCGGGCTGGAGAACTCCGTTTGGTATCTGCTGCAAGACCTCGGGCACCTGACCGAAAAAAAAGCCAACGAAGTGCGCAAGAGGACGTCCAGCAGCAGTCTGCGCGCGCTGGAAGTAGCCGGCTACCTGCTCCAGGGGCGGCTCGGGGCGGGCGGCATGGGCGATGTCTTCCGCGGCCGCAACGCCGCCGGCGCCGAAGTCGCGGTCAAATTGCTCTCGACAAAGTTCCAGAACAACGAGGAGTACCTGCGGCGCTTCGACCGCGAAGCGCGCACCAGCATGCGCCTGCATCATCCGCACATCGCGCGCAGCCTCGGCGCGGGGGTGGTCCACGGCACACGCTACCTGCTGATGGAGATCGTCGAGGGGCCGAGCCTCAAGAGCCGCATCCAGGAGCTCGGTCCGATCAACGAACGCGAAGCCCTGTGCCTCCTCGAACAGATGGCCGCCGCCCTCGGGCATTCCTGGGATGAAGGCGTCCTGCACCGCGATGTGAAGCCGGCGAACATCATCATCGCCGCTGCTCGCCCAGGTATCGACGAGCCTTTCTGCGCCAAGCTCATCGACTTCGGCCTGGCCAAGGCCTGGCAGGATGCCGAACACAGCGGCGAGGAGAGCCGGGGCGGCCTGACCGGCGCCGGCTTGGCCCTGGGCACGCCGCATTACATGAGCCCGGAGCAGGCCAGCGGTCAGTCCGATCTCGATCAGCGCTGCGACATCTATGGCCTCGGCGCCAGCCTCTATCACGCCCTAATGGGGCACACCATGTACTCCGGTAAGAGCTCGGCCGTGATCATGTACAAGCAGGTCACCGAGCAGATCGATCTCTCCGAGTTGCGCAAAAAAGGCGCCCGCCAGCAGCTCGTCGAGCTACTCGAGAAGATGCTCGCCAAGGATCGCGATAAGCGCATCGCCACCTGGCCCGAAGTCCTCGCCGCCACCGCCCGCGTCAAAGCCCTGCTCCACGCCGGCCTGGGCACCGCGCCGATGGCCAACGCCAAAAAAAACACCGGCACCGGCGCCCTGCGCAAAGGCACCGACCCCGTCCGTCCGGCTACCGGCAGCATCCGCACAGAAGGGCCTCCGCAGCCGGTGACCAATAGTCTGCGCATGTCGGCGGAGATCGCCGACGCGCTGCTCGCGCAGCAGCTGGCGCAGGCGACGCCGCCGCCGATTTCCCCCACGTTGAGAGGCCAGCGTCAGACCCGCTCACGGACGCCGTACGTGTGGGCGGGCGTGGCGGTGATCACCGTCGCCCTCGGCTGCGCTGCGTGGCGGCTGTACGCGCCCGGCAATGGGCCGCAGGTCGCCAACCCCGCGATCCTCGCCGCCGTCCTGCGCAGCAATGTCGGTGGTGCCGGCGAGATCCACCTCGAGCCGGGGGCATACGGCAGTCTCCGCCTGGGGGCCACCGCTGCCGATCTCGAGCTACACGCCGACCGCCCGGGCGTGGTGCTCGCCGGACTCACCGGCGAGGCCGGCCTCAATGCGCTTCTCAGCAACATCGTCATCCGCGGACCGCTGGTGCTCGGACCGGGAGCGCAGCTCACCCTGCATGGCGGCAGCGTCGACAACATCCTCGTCGACGGAGGCCGCCTCCAGGTCGAAGGCACGCTCATCAACGGTCAGGTCTATGTCAGCCATCAGGGCAGCTTCACCATGCTCGGCGGCAGCCTCGCCGCCGGCCTGCGTAGCGAAGACAGCTACATCGAGCTGCGCAATGGCCAGCTCGCCGAGGGCGCCCGCGTGATCCGTGGCGAACTGCGTATTTCCCAGTCCACCCTCGCCGGCAAAGGCGAGATCCCGGCGTTGTCCCTCGATCACTGCGCCGCTGCCGAGTTGCGTCAGGTCACCCTCGGCGGGGCGGCGGTCGGCCTCGCCGGGGAGGCCAGCAGCGTCCCGGTGCTGGAGGGCGCGCTGATCACCGCCAGCCGTGTCGGCATCGTCTGGAACGGGACGACCGCCCCGGCATGGAATTGGCGCGGCCTGCTGATCCACGCGCCGACCGTCAGCAGCGGCCTGCCGGCAGCCCTGCTCAGCGTTGCGCTGCCCGTCGCCCCCGCACCCGGCCATTGACTAGCCCGGGCAAAAAGACGGACTTGCGCCGCGCCCGAATCTGAGGGTACAATGCCTTCGGATAGGAACCCTGAGGCCCCCATGTCAAAAAATGTCCTCGTCGTCGACGACTCAGCCATGATGCGCAAGATCGTCGTAAAGAACCTCAAAGACTGTGGCTTTGACGTCACCGTCATCGAAGCCGGCGACGGCGTCGAGGCTCTTGAAAAATTCAAGGCTGGGGGCATCGCCTGCGTGCTCAGCGACTGGAACATGCCGAACATGGACGGCCTGACGCTGGTCAAGGAGATCCGCAAGCTCGACCCGCAGAAGACCGTGCCGATCATCATGATCACCACCGAAGGTTCCGCCGATAAGGTCAAGGATGCGGTGCTCGCCGGGGCCAACAACTATCTCGCCAAGCCATTTACGCCCGAACGCTTCAAGGAAAAATTACAGAAGATCCTCGGCTAGCCCAATAGTAGTCTGTCGGGAATAGATGCCGTCGGCTGACTCGGTCATCTATTCCCGACAGACTCCTCGCAGTTCGCGGCGGGCTACCGCCGGCCGGCTAAAACGAATCTTGCAACCCGAAACGCTCACCGCCAAGCTGCGTCGATGGAAACCCTGCTGGTTGTTGACGATGAACCTGCGATCCGGAGCGCGATCGGACGCGCCTTCCCTGATCTCACGGTCCTTCAGGCGGAAAACATCGAGCAAGCTCTGCTGCTGATGCGCGACGGCTACCCGGACCTCGCGATCCTCGATCAGAAGCTTCCCGATGGCGCCGGCCTGGATCTGGTCACGCAATTGCGTGCCATCGATCCCGACATCCCGGTGGTGCTGCTGACCGGCCATGGCTCGGTGGATCTAGCGGTCGAGGCCCTCAAGCAGGGAGTCACCGATTTCATCGAAAAGCCCTTCAAGCTCGAACGGCTGCGGACCACCGTCAGCCTGCTCCTAGAGAAACAGCAGCTCGGTCGACAGGTCGCGCGCCTCTCAGGCAAAAGCCAGGGCCGCCAATCGATGGTCGCCAGCAGCGGAGCGATGAAGCGCGTCCTGGGCATGATCAAACGCGTCGCCGGGGTACCCTCGACGACGGTCCTGATCCAAGGCGAGAGCGGCGTCGGCAAGGAGCTCGTCGCCCGCGCCATCCACGAACGCTCGGCCCGCGCCGGCAAGCAGTTCATCGCCATCAATTGCGCCGCATTGTCGGAGAATCTCCTCGAAGCCGAACTCTTCGGCTACGAACGCGGAGCCTTCACCGGCGCCGACTCCAAGGGCAAGGCCGGACTCTTCGAAGTCGCCGACGGCGGCACCATCTTCCTCGATGAAGTCGGGGAGATGCCGCTGACGCTGCAGACCAAACTCCTGCGCGCACTGCAGGAGCGACGCTTCCGCCGCGTCGGCGGCCTCGTCGATGTCGAGGTCGATGTACGCGTGGTCGCAGCCACCAATCGCGACCTGCGCTCGGAAGTGATTGCCGGGCGTTTCCGCCAGGATCTCTATTTCCGCCTACGCGTGGTGCCGATCCCGGTGCCGCCGCTGCGCGAGCGGCCAGAAGACATCCTCCCTGTCGCCGACCATCTGATGAAACGCCTGACCGTTGAGCTGGGCCGCCCGGAACTGACCTTGTCGGAAGAAGCGCGCACGGCGATGCGCGCCTATGCCTGGCCGGGCAATGTCCGCGAGCTCGCCAACGCCATCGAACGGGCGGTGATCGGCGCCGAAGGCGAAACCATCCGCGAAGCCGACCTGGTCCTGGATGAGGAACTGTTCATCCCCATCCACGATCAGGCCAGCGGCCTGCGCCAAGCCCTGTCTACGCCCACCGTCGAGGTCCCACCGCCAGCAGCGCGCAGCCTCGAACTGCCCAAGGGCACCTTGCTGATCCCTCCCGGTGAACGCGATCTCGCGCGCATCGAAGCCCAGATCATCCGCGCCGTACTCGACGAGACCGGCAACCAGAAGTCGAAGGCCGCCGAGCACCTCGGCATCAACCGCACCACGCTCTACAATAAGCTCAAAGAGCTGGGTATCGGCGCCTAGACCGCTGTCTCGTCGTCATTGGCTTGCAGGGAGCTGCGCCAATTGCCAGGTAACGGTGTGCTGCTGGGTCACGGGCTGGGTCAGCGCCGACATGGTCAGGGTGAAGCGCAGCGTACCATTGGCCTTCGCTGGCCATTGATCAGCGGTCAGCGCCAGACTGCCTTCGCCAGCTACGGCCGACATCGCCGACCTGACCGCGGTCGGTTCCTTGGCGAGGAGCGCCTCGCCGACGACCTCGCCGGCGAGCGTGTAGGCAAGCCCCTTCCAGGTCCGCGTCAGGCTGCCGGTGAGCGGCTCGCCAAGCGGCACCGCCTGGGGCGTGGCCGCGGGCAGGGCCAGGGTCTGCGACCAGATGCGCGAGAGGTTGGCGTCGCTGTAGGCCTGCGCCGCCTGGGCTGCGAGCGGCGAAGGCGCGGTCGGATCGATCAGGTTCGGTGCGCGCTTGGCAATAGCTTCGGCGATGCGTTGGCCACCGCTGACCTGGGTCTCGCCGCTGTGCTGATCGATGCGCATGGTCAGGGTCACACCGTCGAGCGCCTTGAGATGTCCGAGCAGCGGATCGGCGGAGGCCGCGGAGGAGGAGTTCTGGGCACTGTCGAAACGATGGTCTGCGCCCGGGCCCTGGTTTTTGGCGATGACGCGCAGGATGGTGACTTCGACGGTGGCGATGCCGTGGTTCTCGGCGACGCATTTCCAGGCCTGCGAGGTCGCCAGTGAACTCGTGAAGGTCAGATGATCACCCGCTGATTCCCAGGCCACTTCCTGGCGGGTCTCGGCGAGGTAACGGCGGATCTCACCGACCTTGAAGTGATAGTCGGCGGCGCTCATGCCGACGCCGCCGAGGATAATCAAGGTGAGCCAGCGCATGTCAGTGGTTCCGTTCGACGATGAAGCGACCAAGCACGATCAAGGGCTCGGCGGCGGCTCCCAACGAGGCCAGTGCCGCCAACGCCGACTGCTCGAGGCGCCGGGCTTCGGCGCGCGCAACTGCGAGGCCGTGCACCGCAACGTAGGTGAGCTTGCCTTGTTCGGCATCCTTGCCCGGGGTCTTGCCGAGGGTCTGGGCGTCGGCGGTGGCATCAAGCACGTCGTCGGCGATCTGGAAGGCGAGGCCGATCTCTTCGCCGAACTGTTCGAGGGCTGCCCGCTGCGCGGCGCTGGCGCCACCAGCGATGGCGCCCAGGGCGCAGCTGGCGCGAATGAGGGCCGCGGTCTTGCCGCGATGGATGCGTTCGAGACGCGCCTGGCAGACCGGCGAGCCGTCAATCGCCGCGCCCTCGGCATCGAGGTCATCCTGCTGGCCGCCGACCACGCCGCGCGAACCGGCGGCGCGCGCCAGGACGATCACCGCCTCGGCGCCGACCGCCGCCGCGCATTCGAAGGCCAGGGTCTGCAAGGCATCGCCGGCGAGGATGGCGGTGGCTTCGTCGAAGGCCTTGTGACAGGTCGCCCGTCCACGGCGCAGATCGTCGTCGTCCATCGCCGGCAGATCGTCATGGACCAAGGTGTAGGTATGGAGGATTTCCACCGCCGCCAAGGCCGGCGCGCAGGCGGCATCGTTTCCGCCCACCGCCCGGCAAGCGCTGAGGACGAGGGCCGGGCGCAGGCGTTTGCCGCCGGCGAAGACGCTGTAGCGCATCGCTTCGTGCAGACGTTGCGGGGCTTCGCTGGCTGGCGGCAGCCAGCGCTCGAGGGCGGCGTCCGCGAGGCGCACCGCTTCGGAGAGCAAAAGGTCGGGAGTTGGCTTGTGAGGAGTTGGCTGCACGCTGATCATGAGACAGTGGACCTACCGACCGGCTGACGCAAGCCAACGAGCCAGCACCGCCATGAATGAATTCCTCCTCGTCCTGATCCTCTTGGCCGACCCCAGTGCCCGCCCTGCGGCCGACAGCATCGCGCAGCGCATCACCGACCAGGCTGGCAGCCAAGTGCATGTTCTGATCGGCGCCGAAGCCCTCGCCGAGCTGAAAAAACACGATGTTACCGCTGCCGACCTCGCCAATCAGCCGGCCATCGGCATGGCCTTGACCAGCCATGATCATAAACTTGCCGTAGTTCGAATCGATCGCGAAGAGCGCGGCGGCAACATCGTCATCGAATCGGCGGTGTGGGCCCTCGGCCATCGCGAAACTCACGTCGCCATCGCCGGCGCGAACCGCCGGCACGCACCGCCGAGCACGCCCGAGGTTGATGGCCAGCCGCCACTCACGTCAGCAGGAATCCCCCCCGCCGAGGCCAACGATCCTCTCGACAGCGTGCAGCGCGGGGTGATCGCGATCCTGACCCCATGGTTGGGCACCGCCGGCGGCACGCCCGCGGCCGAAGTCGAAAATCGCCTGGCTGGACTCGCCGACCATGACGATTGGAAGCAGATCATCAGCCTTACTGAAACGCTGCCGACCCCCTCGCCACGGCAGCGCTACTATCGCATCCTCGCCCTGGTGCACAGCAATCGCCACGTCGAGGCCGAGACCGCGTACCAAAGCTTCCGTGCGGCCCAGCCGACCCACGTGCTGCTCAGCGCCCTCGACAACCTGCTGCATCCCCCCCAGAAGCCGGTCGGCCCCGCCGGACCCGACATCAACAACGACCCCGCTACCGACGACGGTGCCAACGTCTTGCACTGAGTTCGCCAGCTGCGGTGGGGAGCCGGTCGAGAATAGATTCGGTCGGCTGACTCGGCGATCTATTTCCGACCGGCTTAGCGCGTACGCGGATCCAACCACCCCAGCAACAGATCGGCGACGAGGTTGAACAGCACCAGCAGCGCGGTGTAGAGCAGGGCCGCGCCGCTGACCACGGTCCAGTCCTGGGCAAGCGTGCCTTGCACGAAATAGAAACCCAAGCCAGGCAGCGCGAACAACGCTTCGACCACCAGCGAGCCGGTGAGCACCGCCGCCGCCGCCTGCGCGAAATAAGCCACTACCGGTCCGGCCGCCGGGCGCAGGGCATGTTCGAACAGCACCCGGCCCTCGCCGGCGCCTTTGGCCCGCGCCGTACGGATGAAATCGAGCCCCAGCTCGTCAATGACGCTGGCACGCGTAAGCCGCGCCACCGCCGCGGCCAAAGGCAGGCCCAGCGTCAGCACCGGAAGCACCAGGCCAGCGGGCGAATCCAAACCGCCCGCTGGCAGCCAGTGCAAGGTCAAGCTGAAGAACAGCAGCAGACCGGTGCCAAAAACAAAATCTGGCGTCGAGATGCCCAAGGTCGTGGCTACCCGCATCAGCCGATCACAACGACCGCCGCCAAAAGCTCGGCTGCGCGCCGCCAGCAAGCCCGCCCAACCGCCGAGCAGCAAGCCCACCAGCAGCGCCCCGCAGCCGACGGCCACTGATACCGGCAGCGCCGCCGCGAGAAGGTCCCCCACCTGCTGTCCGCGCGCCAACTTCAGCGAGACGCCGAAATCACCGCTACAGCGGGCCAACAACTCATGCGCGTATTGACTGAGCAGATTCCCGTCGTGCCCGTAGAGCGCCTGCAGGCGCGCCACCGCCGCGGGCGGCAGGGATCTATCCCCAGCCAGATCGGCCCACGGATCGCCGGGCTGCAGCCGCAGGGCGACGAACACTGCCAGATGGGTCAGCCACAACACCAATAAGCCGTCCAGCAGACGACGACGGAGGGCGGCCAACATTGCGCTACAAACATATGCGGACCAACCTTGAATGCCACCCCGCCGCATAGTTTTTGCGGGCAGCACAACGCCGTCGCGTACCACCAACTGCCGAGCCTGTGCGTAAATGGTCGTTGGTAGTTGCGGCCGGGGGCTGAATGCTGGTTGGCCATGCTGCCCGCCCCTGTCTGCCCGATCAGCGAGACCGCCCTTATCGACGAGGCCGCCGTGGCCCTGGGCCAGGATCTCGGCGAGCTCATGGAGCGCGCCGGCCTGGCAATCGCCCGTGAGGCCCACCGTCTCGCTGGCGAGGGACCGATTCTGGTGGTCTGCGGTCCCGGCAACAACGGCGGCGACGGCTATGTCGCGGCGCGGTTGCTGGCCCAGGAAGGTCTGCGCGTGGCGGTGTGGCCGGTGCTCAAACCCGCCAGTCCATTGTGCGAACGCCATGCCCGCGGGCTACCCGCCGAGGTCGCGCGCCTCACCCAGCTACCGACGGAAAAGCCAGCCCTCATCATCGATGCCCTGCTCGGCGCGGGCTCGCGCGGCAAACCGCGTGAGCCATTGGCCAGCGCCCTCACCGCCCTGCGCGCCTTGGCCCAGCAGGGCGTGCCGGTGCTCGCGGCCGATGTCCCCAGCGGTCTGGGCTCGGAGTTCGTTCTGCCCGCGACGCGCACCATCTGCCTGCAGGTTGCCAAGGCCGAACTGCTCAAAGCTCCCGGCGTCAGCGAATTCATCACTGTCGACATCGGCGTCACCCCGGCAGCCTATCTCGAAGTCCAACCCTGCTGCCTGCGGCGTTTCCCGTTGCTGAAAAAGGATGGCCACAAGGGTACCCACGGCGAACTGCTGGTGATCGGCGGGGGGCGCTTCTCCGGGGCCCTCGAATTCGCCTGCCGCGCCGGCGTGCTCACCGGCTGCGACCTGATACGGGCGTGGACGGCGGGCGCTACCATCCTGCCGCCGACGGTAGTGGTCCACCGCCAACCGGGTGAGACCCTGACTCCCGAAGACCCCGAGGACCTCACCCCGCAGCTGGCGCGTGCCAGCTGCGTGCTCATCGGCCCCGGCCTGGGCCGTGACCGGGATGCCCACGATGCCGCCCGTCAGGCCTTCAGCCTCGCCAATGAAATGGGCGTACCGATGGTCCTCGATGCCGACGGCATCACCGCCTGCGCCGAGATGGTCCGCGCCCTGCCCGAGAGTGATGGCCGCCTGCTGCTGACGCCTCATGCGGGCGAGGCGCGCTCGCTTTTTGGGCGCACGCCCTCGGATGAGGTCGCACATGCCTTCGCCCGCCGTGATCGCGTGATCTTGGCCAAGGGCCCGGTCGATCTGATCACCGATGGCTGGCGCTGGCAAAAGAACCCCCGCGGCAATCCGCGCATGGCGGTGGGCGGCACCGGCGATGTCCTCGCCGGACTCGCCGCCGGCCTGATGGCCCGGGGCGCCCTGCCCTTCGATGCCGCGCGCATGGCGGTGCTCTGGCTGACCACCTGCGCCGACGAGCTGTGGCTCGAACAGGGGCCGTGCTACGATAGCCTTACGATCCTCGACCGGCTGCCGGCGACACTGCGCAGCTATTTAACACCATTGAAGATGTGGCCACCGGTCTGAACCACCGGCAGGGCGGTGAGACGATCTGCGAAAGAGCGGAAATCAGCGCGGCTTGCATGCCACTGAATTGTAGATCATGTTCCCAACGGGGACCGTATGGGCTACGTCGCGATTGCTGTGATTGCCTTAATCGTGTCGGCCCTGCTAGGCCGTCTGCTGAACCGTCACTCCCAGCCCGCAGTGTTCTCGTCCCGCACGCTGCTGCATCCCGAACTCGAACCGTCGCGCCTGACCGGCAATCAAGAACAAGAAAAAGAAGATGAAGATGCGAAGGATGAGGAAGTTGAGCTGCCCGCAGCCAAGGTGGCGAAACCGAGTGCATTCGGCACGACCGTAAAAATCCAGCAGATCCACCGTGTCCACCGGATCCCCGGGGCACCGAACACCGATGTCTCGACCGAACGACAGGTCTCGCAAAACGGCACTGCCACCATCACCCGCCGCACCGGTCGACGCACCAATAAGGGGCAATAAAAGGCCAATAAGCGGTACTTAGAGGGGATCCACGAGCTGAGGTGCTGACCGCCTTCACCTCATCTCTTTCAACGCGAGCGTCTCTTCACGTCGCTGTCGACATTCCTCAGCTTGATGATGCTCTGCGCGGTAAAGAAATCGCAATCTTACGTGGAGGTAATGCGCCAGATGCAGCC
>JBILBP010000044.1:0-11815 GCA_044353645.1 Planctomycetota bacterium
ACCCAGGGAGCGGCGCGGGCCGCTCCCTGGGTTTTTGCTGAGTGCAACCCACGCATGGAAGTGCGAAAATGGTGCGTCCATGTACTTCTCAGTGGGTCGTGTTCATGACCATCGAATATCGTTCTCGTCACGGGCGCGAAGGATCGTGATCCCCAACCGTTCGCGGGAGGTCTACCGCTCGAGGAGTCTGTCGGGAAGAGATTCGCTCGGCGGACTCGGTCTCCTACGGCATCTCCGGCGTTGGCAAGACGGTCAGCTAGCGCTGTTATCTGAACGTCTTGCCGCCTTGGATCTGCCGCACGATCCCTTCGCCATCCTTGGTCTTCTCTTCCCGACAGACTCCTAGCAACAGCACCGCACGAGCGCGTGCAGGACGCTCGTGCGGCTGAGCGAAGGCGTTGTCGAACGCGGCGTGCGGTTCGAAATCCAAGTTGATGAACTGAGCGCTGACGAGAGCTGGGCGCTGGCCAGAGATGACCGAGCCGATGCCTGCAAGCAGGCATCGGCTCGGTCATCGAACGCGGTCCGGCAACTTAGGGCGCCGCGACCGCCAGTTGATTGTCTATCCGCGCAGTTCCGGCAGCGCTCTTGGCGTGCACCAGGACGGCTTCGAGCTCGGCCTGCGAGGCCACCGGACCGCGCAGCACGACCACTCCGTCACGGGTGATGATCTTGATGTTCTGGGCATTGACGGACAGCGAGCTATCGCTGGTCACGGCCTTGCGGATGGCCTGGGTCAGGGCCAAGTCGGCTTGGCTGTTGCCTTGATCCATCGGGGTCAAGGCTGCCCCGCTTCGATCGACGCGGTTCTGCCCTGAGTTATCGACCGCCTGCGGAGTGCTCGCGGGCAGCGCATCCGCGATCCGCTCCGTCGTGCGCTCGATGGTACTGGCGGCGGCATTTTTTTCGTCGGTGAGTGCCGTCTCGGTCGCCGCCGCGCCGCTACGGACCTTTTCCTGGGTCGGATCAGTGAGTGGCTTGGCCAAGCCCTCATACGCACCTTTGTTGCCGGCAGCGGTCTTTGCCGCGTTGTCCTCGGCGGCACGTTGCTGGGCCTGATCGCGGGCCGCCTGATCATTTGCCGCCGCCTGGTTTTGAGTGGTGACGACCGGGGACGCCTGTGGCTCGGGATGGACTTTGGTGGTCGGTGCTTGCGGTTCCCCGCAGCTGCTGAGCAGTGCGAGGGCGGCTATGGTGGAGGCCAGGGTGGAGGCTAGGGTGGAGCCCAAGGCGAAGGGCCGGGCGCAAGGCCGGTTGAGAGCCGCCACACCAGGGACGAGCAAGCGGCTCATGGATTTCTCGCCTGACGAAGCTTGTCGGCGTTGGCATTCGCGGGCACCGAGGCTTCCCCGGCGGTGGCGATATCCTCGGCTCCGGCTTCGGTGTAGATGCGCTTGATCGTGCGCTCCTGGTCGGCGTTCTGGGCATGCACCGAGATCAGCACCCGACCATCGCGGATCTTGCCTTCGTAGCGCTTCGCCTCGTATTCGGGAATCCCCAGGCCGACGAGCGCGCCGCTGACGCCGCCGACCGTGGCTCCGACCGCCGCCCCGCTGAGCGCAGCCATGATCGGACCGGCAGCGATGAAGGGACCAACCCCGGGAATGGCCAAGCTGCCGATGCCCATCAGCCAACCCAGTCCGGCCCCGAGTACGCCACCAGCACCGGCGCCAACGGTCGCGCCTTCAGGCGCCTTGGTGTGCTTTTCATGGGCGAAGTCGCGCGTCGTGCCCTTGTCTGGGAACAGTACCGAGATGGCGTCGGGGCTGAAGTAGGCGGTACGCAGCCGATCGACGATCGTGGAAGCCTGCGACTCGCTCGTCGCCAGGCAGTATACGGAAGTAGGCATGATGGATCTCGTGGTTGATGGTCATGCTGAGGGCTGGACAGCCGCCAACGGATGAACAGCTGTATGCGCTTGACGTGCCGAACTGGTGGGTGTCTTTTTTTGAGTGATTCCTTGCTGATTCAGTGCCGATTCGTCAGGGAATGCCTGGTTATTCACCGTCGCTGTTGCGTAATCAGCGACCGCCCCCGAACCGTCTTGCACATTGCAAGGATGCACCGGCAACGGCGGATCCCTCCGCAACTCTTTTTAGTGCCTTCACTCGACGTTCATCTCGCGTTCGATGCGCACCGCATGCGTCCCGGCGCTACGCTCCAAGGGGAGGCTGTCATCAGCCTGCAGCCGGCCATCGAGCAGCACCCGCCGCACCGCGCCGGCACCCGTGACGGTGAGGTTGTAGACGGCCTCGCCGTGGCGGTAGGTGATGGTGAAATCACCGAAGTCGGCGGGCGTAGTCGGCCGGCAGCGTAGGCGTACGCCGGCGAGGATTTCCAAGCCCAGCAGCGATTCCGCGAGCAGGCGCCACATCCAGCCGGCCGAGCCGGTATACCACGTCCACCCCGCCTGCCCGACGTGGCCCGGCGAGCGGTAGACGTCGGCGGCCATGACATACGGCTCGCCGCGCCAGCGGGCGCAGCCGGCGGCATCGCTGGCATGCCGTATGGGGTTGATCAGCCGCGCTAGCTCAAGGGCCCGTTGGCCATCGCCGAGGGCCGCGTGGGCCATCGCCGTCCACACCGCCGCATGCGTGTATTGCCCACCGTTCTCGCGCACTCCCGGGACATAGCCCTTGATGTAGCCGGGATGCCGGCCGACCTCGGCGCCCGACGCCTGAGAGTCGCTGCCGAAGGGTGGATCGAAGAGTTGGATCAGGCCATCCACGGTACGCACCAGCTCGCGATCGACCGCCGCCAGGGCGGTGCGCGTCCGTTGCGCATCGCTGACGCCGGCGAGCGCCGCCCAGGCCTGTGGCAGGGCATCGATGCGGCATTCTTTGGCATCCTTGCTGCCCAGTGGCGTGCCGTCATCGAACCACGCGCGTAGGTACCAGTCGCCGTCCCAGGCATGGGCATCGAGGCGCTTGCCGAGGGCGGAAGCTTCCAGCGCGAGGCGCTTGGCCAGCTCTACATCTCCGGTCAGCTCGGCTATCGGTGCGAAGCGCTGGAGGACCTCGGCGAGGAAGAATCCTAACCACACGCTCTCGCCTTTGCCGTGGGCCCCGACGCGATCCATGCCGTCGTTCCAATCGCCGGTGCCCATCAATGGCAGGTCGTGTACGCCGTAGCGCATGCCGCGGAGGATGGCGCGCACCGCATGTTCGTAGAGCGTGCCCTGCTCGTCGCTGACCTGGGGTAGATCGTAGAGCGAATCCTGGCCTTCGGGGACCTCCGGCCCCTGCAGGAAGGGCACCCGCACCTCAAGGATTCCACGATCGCCGGTGGCCATGAGGTAGCGCGCCAAGGCATACGGTAACCACAGGAAGTCGTCGGAAATGCGCGTGCGCACGCCGCGGCCCTGCGGTGGATGCCACCAATGCTGCACGTCGCCGGCGGTGAACTGACGGCTGGCGGCGCGCAGCAGCTGTTCACGCAGGAGCTGCGGCGCATGGTGCACGAGCGCCATCGTGTCCTGCAGCTGGTCGCGGAAGCCGAAGGCTCCGCCCGATTGCGAGAAGCCGCTGCGCGCGAAGATCCGCGCGGCGATTACCTGGTACGGCAGCCAGCCATTGACGAGAACATCGAAGGCCGGGTCCGAGGTCTGCACTTGCACTCGTCCGAGGACTTCCTTCCAGTATTCGTAGACTTGGGCTAGCGAGGCCTCGGCCGCGCTCACGCCCTGGTGTTGGCGGGCAAGGGTCAAAGCCTGGGCGCGGTTGCTGCCGGCCCCGAGGGTGAAGACCACCTGCTGCTCCTGGCCGGGATCGAGCTCGATGATGATGTGCAGCGCCGCGCAGGCATCGAGTCCGGCCCCCGAGCGGCCGAGCAGGCCACGCGCCTGCAGCGCCGCCGGATCTTCAGGACCGCCGCACCGGCCGAGGAATTCACTGCGATCACAGGTCCAGCTGGTGGGCCGGCGACTGGCGCAGGCAAAGGCGTGACGCCCGCTGAAATCGTCGTGCAGTGGGTTGTTGGCGAGCAGGATGCCATCCTCGTGAGCGGTCACCAGGTGCATGCCGGTGCGTTCACGGATCTCGCCCAAGGTCCATTCGAGATACAGCCAGGCGCTGATGCGTCGCTGCCGGCGGCTGCGATTGCGCAGGTGCAGGCTGTAGTGCTTCACTGGATCGACGGCATCGACCCACTGGTGTAGCTCGCAGGCGATGGCTTCTTCGTCGCTGGTGAAGGCGCTGTAGCCGAAGCCGTGGCGCACGACGTAGGTCCCCGACCCGCGCCGCGGGCCGAGGGTCGGCGACCAGGCGACGCCGCTCTCCTCATCGCGCAGGTACAGCGCCTCGCCTGCGGGATCGCTGACCGCGTCGCAACGCCACGGCGTCAGGCGGAATTCATGGCAGTTCTCCGCCCACGTGTAAGCCGCTCCGCGCTCGCTGACCACCGTCCCGAATCCGGGATTAGCAAGGACATTGCACCACGGGGCGGGTGTCACCGCTTGCGGCGGGAGGGTGATGATGTATTCGCGGCCATCGCGGGTAAAGCCACCGAGGCCGTTGTTGAACAGCAGCTCATGGCGCGGCACGTGCGCCGGGGTGGCCTCGAGGCGCTGGGCGGTGACCGCGAGCTTCGCTGACATCGGCGCCGGCCGCAGCCGGCGCTCGGCGAATTGGATCAGCGTGCCGCCGGCATCGCTGATCACCACCCGGGCATAGGCCGTCAAGAGATGGCGATCCTCTTCCGGTAGCTGATCGACGCGGCGTACGAAGACCCCCGCTGGCCGATCAAGCAACGAAGCGGTATCGTTGGCGCTGACCATCGCCATCACGCGCTCGGAAAGCTCCTGGCGATAGACTGAGGGATCCTCGATGAGGACCACGAGATCGACGGCCAGACCATGGCTGCGCCACCAGGCGTGGGCCTGGACGAGGTCGCGGACCAGTTCGAGGCGCTGGCCATCGCTGATGCGCAGCAGGCAGATCGGCAGATCCCCGGAGATGCCGCTGCTCCACAGCCCTGAGCGCGGGCGGCGATTGCGCATAATGGCGGTGGCCGCAGCGCGACGATGGCTCGAGGCATAGACCAGGCTGCCGGCGATGCGCGCGAAGGCCTGGACCTCGGCCTCGCTGACCCCGAGCTGGGCCAGGACCACCTGCCCATGCGTGACTGCCAGGCTGCGCGCGCGCTCGGCGAGGTGCACGTCGCGGTAGCGTTCGGCGAGGGCGGTGGCTGCCGTCCGCGACTCGGCGATAGCATAGACGATGTCGAGCACCGCGTGCCCACCGGCGGCGATGGTCACCGTGCGGCGCAGGGCCAGCACCGCATCGAGCACTGCGCCCAGCGATCCCGACAACGGACCGGCAGGGCCGTTGAAGACCCGGGCATCGGCGGTGGTCCGTCCGCGGCCGAGGAAGCGCACGCGCTCGGTCTCGCAGCTCAGTGGGCCGGCGACGGCGCTGCTGCGGTCGAGGAGCTGATGTACGAGCCAGCGGCGGGGCTCGTTGGCTGCGCGCGGTCGGCGGCTGGCGAGCAGGGCGCCGTCGAGCAGCTCGGTCTCGATGAACAGATTGCTGAAGGCGGGATGGGCGAGATCAGCCGCCGCCGGTGCCAGGACTGGCTCGGCGTAGGTGGTGACCTCGATGGTCCGCGGTGTCTCGCTGCGGTTGGTGAGCGTCACGCGCCGCAGCTCCATGTCGTCTTCCGGCGAGACGCTGATCTCGGTATGAACGGTGATGCCGTGGTCGGTGCGGCGGAATTCGACCTTGGCCTGGGTGAAGATCGCCTCGTAGTGCTCACCGCCCTGCCCGAAGGGCTGGTAGGTAGTGGCCCACAGGGCGCCGCTGCGGAGGTCGCGCAGATAGCAGCACGGACCCCACTGATCGCGTGTGGGATCTTCGCGCCAGCGCGTCAGCGCGAGGTCCTGCCAGCGGCTCACGCCACCGCCAGCGGCGCTGACCAGGACATGGTAGCGGCCATTGGAGAGCAGATGGATCTCGGGCACGGCGCCGCAGGGGTCGGTGACCACGCGCAGGGTCGGCGCGTGCGTCGGCCGCTCCTGGCTGTCGGGACCGGCGTCATCGGCGTGCGCCGCCGGCGCCACCGGTCGCTCCTGCAGCAGCAGGCGGTGCGCCTGTAGCCTCGGATCGGCGAGGAATCGTCGCTGCATCGGGGCGCGGTTGAGGGCCTGGTCGCAGGCCAGCAGGACCATGCCCTGATGATGCGCCATCCACGAGCGGATCACCGCGTGGGTCTTGCGCAGCGGTAGACGCGCGCGGGTGAAATCGATGGCTTCGCAATGGCCATAGCGGCCGACTGCGCCGAGGTCGGCGAGCCGGCGCAGGTTGAGCAGCGCCGCGTGCGGAACCATCGGCAAAGTCATGGCGCTGGCGTAGGGTGCCACCACCAGATCGTCACCGAGTCCGCGCTTGAGTCCCAGGCCAGGCACGCCGAAGGCACGATATTGCCAGTTCAGCTGGGCGTCGGTGAGCAGATAGGCGGATTCGGAAATGCCCCACGGTACGCCGCGATTGCGGGCATAACGGATCTGTTCGGCCACCGCCACGCGATTGGCATCGGCAAGCAGCGTCCCCACCGGTTCTGGCATCACCAGGCTCGGCATGAGGTATTCGAAGAGCGTCCCGCTCCAGCTCACCAGGCTGGTGCCGGCGCCGGTACGTACCCCCGTGCGCCCGAGGCGGAACCAGTGCTCTTGCGGGATCTGGCCGGAGGCGACGGCGACGTACGAGCCGAGGCGCGCCTCGCTGGCGAGCAGGTCGTAGCGGCTGCGATCGAGGCGCGCATCGTCGACATGGTAGCCGATGGCGAAGAGCTTCGCGCGTTGATCGAAGAGGAATTCCCACTGCATGTCGAGGGCACTGGCCTGGGCCAGGCGCGCGAGCTCTTCGGCTTTTTTGGCGAGCTCGGCGATCTGCCCGTCCCAGTCAGCCAGCTCTTGCCGATGTCCCGACATCTCGCCCAGCGCGGCCGTGAACCACGCCTTCGTCTCACCGAGTTCAGAGGGTTTTTCGGCAATATTTTTGGCGATCTTCTCGGCCAGCGTGTGGTAGCGATCGAGGACCTCGCTGAGCACCACGAGCGCCGCCTGGCCCTGTTCGGCACCGTCCTCGAGACGCTGCGCGAGGTCCAGCAGCTGTGGTCGCAGCGGATGTCCGCCGACGAGTTCGTCGGCGGACAGGCGCACGCTGATGGCGCAACCGCGCAGGCGCACGGCTTGGTCGGGGACCAGCAATGCGGGTTCGCGCAGTCCGGCGGCGAGTACCAGCAGATGGCCGGCGAGGTTTCCGCTGTCGACCATCGAGATGTAGCGCGGTAGCAGGGGCGCGCCGTTGCCGAGGTCGTACCAATTGAACAGGTGGCCGCGATAGTGGGTCAGCCCGCGCATGGCACTGAGGATGGCGGCGGTGCGGCGCAGCATCTCAGCGGTCGTCGACCAGCCGAAATCATGGGCGGCCAGTTCCGCCAGCAGGGCCAGGCCGATGTTCGTCGGCGAGGTGCGCATGGCGGTCGCCGCCACCGGCTCGTCCTGGACATTGTCGGGCGGCAGCCAGCCGCTGGCCGGACCGACTTGTTCCGCGAAATAGCGCCAGGTGCGGCGGGCGGTGACGGCGATTTCACGGCGTTCATCGTGGTTGAGGATGTACGGAACCTCTGGACGGTCGCGCGACAGCCACCACGCCAGTAGCGGACCGGCGAGCCACAAGAGCGCGAAGGGCAGCACCGCTGGCAGCAGCGCTGGTTGCCCGGCGATGAACACCAATGCGGTGGATCCCGCCAGCGGCCCAATCCACATCGTCCGCAGCACCGCCGGGAGGTCGGCGCCTGCAAGGAGCTCGGCATCGCTTGCGGTCTGCCATGCGAGCAGGTGCTGCCGCGTCACCAGCAGGCGCCACAGGGTTCGCGTCACGGCGGTCAACGCGATCAGGGCTTCGAACGGTAAGAAGGCCAGCTCGCTGACGGCGGTGGCGAGCCCGCGCAGGAATCCGCCGCTGAGCAGTTCTGCCTGCGCCGGCCACGGCCGATCACGGTTTTTTTCGAGACCGCTGGCGAGGCCCAAAAGCGCCGGCAGCAGCGTCAGTGCGCCCACCAGCAGGCTCGCGAGGGCCGCTCCTTCGGCCGGCAACATGAGCCAGGCCACCACCAGGTAGGTCAGCGTCGCGGGCGTTAGCAGGCTGCGGCGGAGATTGTCGGCGAGCTTCCAACGCGCCAAGGCCGAGAGCTGATTCGGCTCTCGACCGGTGGCGGTCGGTACCGTCGTGAACAGCCACGGGAGCAGTTGCCAATCGCCACGGATCCAGCGTGTGCGGCGGGCGACATCGGCGAGGTAGCGGGTGGGAAAGTCCTCGACCACGAGTACGTCGCTGGCGAGGGCCGCTCGGGTGAAGCTGCCTTCGATGAGATCGTGGGAGAGGATCGCATCCGCCGGTAGACGATCGACGAGTACCGCGTCGAAGGTCGCGAGGTCGTAGATGCCCTTGCCGATGTAGGAGCCGGCATCGAAGAGATCCTGGTAGACATCCGAGACCGTGCGCGTGTAGGGATCGAGGCCGGGATCGCCGGCCCACCACTCGGCGAAACGTGACCGTTGGGCGCTGGTGAGATCGATCACCGACCGCGGCTGGAGCAGCGCGTGGCCGCCGACGAGGTGCCGGCCATCGGCGGCGAGGCGCGGGCGGACCAGGGGATGGGCGATGGCCGCAATCAGCGCCCGCGCCGCATCGCGCGGTAGGCGCGTGTCGGTATCGAGGGTGATCACCAGACGGACTCCGATGAGCGCCGTCTGGTCGCCGGCCATCAGCCGCCAGGGCAGGTGCTCCTGGGTCCGCAGCAGGCGGTTGAAATCCTCAAGTTTTCCGCGTTTTCGTTCACGGCCCATCCACACCCCTTCGCCGGCATCCCAGACGCGATGACGATGCAGCAGCAGGAACCGCGTCGGACCCGCTGCTGGGCGATGTTCGGCATTGAACTCGGCCAGCGCTCGGGTGGCATGTGCGAGAAGCTCATCTTCGCCCTCGAGGGTCGCGGTCGGCGCGTCGGCACCGTCGGTGAGCAGCACGTAGACCAGCTGCGGATCAGTGTTGGCGAGGGCCCGTACCAACAGGTCTTCCAGGAGCGGCGCCAACTCCTCGCGTCGGCGGAGCATGGTCGGCACCACCACCGCCGTGCGCAGTGCGGCGGGCAGACCGGTGGTGAAGTCGAGGCGTGGCATCACCCGTGGCCGGACCCAGCGCGTCGTCAGCCAATTGACGAGGAGCAGGGCGGCCTGGCTCGCCGGCCACAGCAGGAGCACGGCGAGGACGCCCATGCCGAGGATTCCCGCCTGCCAGGCGCCGATGCCGCTGGTCCCGGCGAGCGCCCCGACCAGGGTCAGCAGCGTCAGCGGACCGGCATAGCTGAGGAGCCGTGCCGGTCGGCCGGCAGTCGGTCGCGGTCGGCGCAAATGCAGATCATGTCCGAGGCGGGTCTCGAGGGCTCCCCGTCCGCCGCCGATCAGCCACCAGCCGACGTGGGTGCGCGGGGCCGTGGGATCGGCGTCCACGGGGGTGTTCTCGGCGGTACGCGCTAGCGCCAGCACCCTGGCGCTGATCGCCAGCTCATTGTCGGCGGCGGCGCCCGGACAGCGCCGGGCGAGATGCTCGACTTCCTGGCGGTAGTGGTCGCGGGTGGCGGCATCCATGGTCGTGTAGATGTTTGCCGGATCGCTCGCCAGGGACGCTTCCAAGGGACTGAGCCCTTCGACGAAGGCCCGCCAATCGCTGCTGCCGATGTGGCGCAGGCTGGCGAAGGCGTTCTCGACGGCGATGTGGTCGGCGGCGAGCTGCTGCTGATCGCTGCGGATGAGTTCCGCCACCGTCGTGTGGCGCTCGCCCAGGCGCTGATCGAGCCAGTGCAGCACCAGCGTGATGCCGGTCTGCTGGCCTTGCAGGCGGCGATGCAGTTCGGCGACAAAACTGGCGGTGAGCTGGTCGGTGTCGGCATCGGCGCGTGCGAGCTCGGCGAGCTCGATGACCAGCGAGCTGGGATTGTCCTCGGCCACGCGCGTCACTCGTTGCGCCCAATCCTGGGCCGCCGCGCGTTCGCGCTGAGTGCGCTCAACGCGCACCGCGACCCGGCGCAGATTCTCGATCAGGGCCAGGCGGAGCATGATCGGAATCGCCCACAGTTCGCCCAGGGACAGCAGCGTGAACCGCTGATAGGCGGCGATGAAGCGCGTCAGGCTATCGTTGTCGACACGGCCATCGGCATGGGCGATGAGTTCAATGGCGAGAGCGTAGACGCGCGGCATTCCGCACGGGTCGCCGACCGCCAGCCGCGGCAGGGTGCGATTGTAGCCGCGCGGTAGATGGCGACGCACCAGCGCGATCTGGTCGCGGACCTGATGGTGATTGTCCAGCAGCCACTCGCCGGCGGGCACCGCCGGCCGACCTTCGGCGGCGGCGGCGCGCAGGGCGGCGAACACCTGCTGCAGCACACGGGCATTTTCGGCTAGGCGCCGCAGCAGGGGATTGCCTCCCCGGCTGCGTTCGACCTGATGCCACTGCGCGAGATCGCCGGCATGCCGCTCGAGTCGCTCGCTGGAATAGACCTCGGCACGTAGCAGACCTTCGCCAGCGAGGACTTCCGCAGGCAGGGCGTCGGGTGTGGCCACCTGCATGAGACGCGACTGGGAGGCGGTGGTCATTTGGGCGATCATTGCATGCTCTTGGCGCCGATCATGCCAAGCTCTGGCGATGGCGGGGAGATGCGTGATTTCCTGGGCTTCATCGCGCACGCGTCATCGCGTATGCGCATGGCCCTTGGCCCATATCCGCCCTGCAATGTGCATAGCAAAAAGCGGGTCCCTGACGCCTGCGCGTCACCTTGCAGGCAGCGACCGTGCTTTTTTTTGCCTATTTTACCGATATTTTTTCTGATGATTTCTGCGCGGTCGTGGTTGGCTCGCCATGTGCATGACAGGGTGCACAGGAGGCTTATTCACCATGTCCTATACGATCTTCGCCGGTGTTTCTGCCCCCGCGCTCACCCGCGTGCTCGCGGTTCTCGCCCAGTCGGGCTACCAGAGCGAGGAGATCTCCTTGTTGGCGCTGACCGCCGGCAAGCTGCCCGATCCGGCACCGCTGACGTGGCAGGAGCAGGCCCGCGTGGTCTTCGCACAAGGTCCGCTATGGGCGCATTTTTCGCGCAATTTCGCCGCCAACATGGGGCAGGGCCTGCAGACCTTCGCGGTCCCCGCCTATGCTATCCGCCTGTGTGAGGCGGTACTCGCGCGTGGGAGCGTACTGCTCGCCGTGCATACCGACAACGGCTACGAGCCCGAGCTGATCATCGATCTGCTCGGCGAAGGCGGCTGTCAATGTATCGCCGTCGCCGCCAGTCCGACAGGTCTTGTCGCAGCCTGAGTACGGATTCGATCACTATCTATGAACAAACCTGTTGCGGCTCGTCCCCCGACACCGGCAAACCGGGGCTGCGATTGTCTGCTGTACGACCTTCCCAACAGGCCACTGGCGATAGTCGAACTCGCCTGCGAGGACCTGGTCGTGGCCCGGATCGATGGCCACGTCGATGCGCCGCCGTGTAACCCCGTGCTCCCGTGCAAGCTGCACGGAGGCAGGCCTGGCGGTCATCGAATCAGCACCGCTACGGTCGCGACGATGCGCAGAAGCACCCGCGACCGTTGATGAGGATCGTGTTTTTTTTTCGATGAAATCGAGGTTTTTATGCGCCGACGGAAACTTGGCACAAACCTTGCCAGGGTTTCTGCGTCGAGCTCATTCAGCCTGCCCCAGCGATGAGTGACATTTCGCGCACCCTTGCTTCCTACCCGTGCTTCAGGAGTCAT
>JBILBP010000045.1:0-11793 GCA_044353645.1 Planctomycetota bacterium
TCGAGCTCTTCGCTGGTGGTGATCTCGGGCGATTCCTCGAGCTCGACCTCGATGGTCTCAATCTCGCCCGGGCCGGGGCCGACCAGCCACGTCTCGATCGTGCCGGTGGCGCGATCGAATTCCAAATAACAGTCGCGGCGTACGGTCGGCAACCACGCCCACAGCGCCATCACCCGGGTGTTGAGGATCGGATCCAGTTCGCGCGCCTGCTCGGGCTGCAGATGCAGGCGGGCCAGGGCGAGGTTGACGAAATCGCGAAGCGTCGCGGGAAAATGCCCGAAGATCACCACCAGACCGCCGACGCGCACCCGCCGGCCTTGGTCATCGTGCTCGATATCGAGGCCGGCGGCAACCAACGGTGGCGGCCGCAATTGGCCGAGCCCGATGCGACCCGGGCCAGCGGCGCGCAGATTGGCGCGCTGCCGATGCCACTCGTGATCCAGCGTGAGCAGGGGGTTCGACATGTCGGGGAGTGACCTCGTCCTGACTCTATCATCGCCCTTCGCCGTCTCCAAGCGCGTTTGCAGCGATGTCTCGGGGTGGCCTTTTGCTGACATCTACGGTAGTATTCAGGAGCATGGATTGCCCCCACCACCCTTTGCCAGCGAGCCGCCCGGAGCGCGGCCTGGACTTGGACTTGGGCTTGGGCTTGGGCTTGGGCTTGGGCGCGAGCGTGGCGCGGGCCGTGCTTCTCAGCCTTGCTGTCGGCTTGGGAGGCTGGTCCACGCTGAGCGCGGCCGAGGAGATCCTCGCCTGTACGCCGGCGGTCTGGGGTTTACCGGAGAGCCCCGAAGGATTTATCGGCGGTTCGCTGGTGGTGGTCGCAGGCGGATATGCGCTGACCCTGCAGGAAGCCTTCGCCAAACCGGTGACGGTGGGCGAGCAGCTGACCGTGGTGATGGGCGATGGCCGTGGTCGGCTGGCTACCGTCAAGGCCATCGATGAGCCGAGCACCGGTGTGCTCCTCGCCTGCGACACCAGCGGCGTCGCGCCCATGACCTTGGCCGACGTCAGCGAGATGACCATCGGCAGCACGGTGTGGACGCTTGGCAATAGTAGCGGGGCCGTGGTAGATGATGGCGTCGCGGTCGTGAGCCGCGGGGTCTTGAGCGGTCGTTATGTGTTGCCCGCGGATGGTCCGCCGATGCGCGGTCGTGGCGGTCGCATCCTCTCGTTGCTGCAGGGTCCGGTGTGCGAGATCGATGCCGCCGTCAACGATGGCGACCAGGGGGCGGCAGTGGTCGACGCTGCTGGTCACCTGCTCGGTCTCGCCAGCCTCGCCAGTGCCCGCGAGCGTCGCCTGGGGACGATGGTCCCACTGCCGCGGCTCCTGCCCCTGTTGAGCACTGCCGGCGCGGCCCTGCCGCTGTTGCCAGTGGTCGCGGATACCACGATCGCGGCCGATCCGCCGGGCTTGGTCGTGCTCAGTTTCGATCGTTTCCAGGGCCTGGGCAATCCCCAGGCGGTGCCCCGCCCGCCGAAGACCCGCGAGCAGGTTCCGGTGTACGAGCGCGACCGCCTCGATCGCTGGTGGGATCGCTATTACCATGATCAGCAGATCCTGTGGACGGACAGCCCGGCCCCGGGCGTGGTCCTCGATCCCGCGCGCGGCACGCTGCTGACGGCGGCGGCGCATCTCCACGGCGGCGCCACTAGCGGCCGGGTGCTGCTGCCAGGCGGCGCGAGCATCCCCTTCAGCGTGCTGGCCGTGGATGTGAGCCTGGATCTGGCGGTGCTGATCGCGAGCGCGCCGCTGCCCTTGCCGGCTGCCACCATCACCAGTCGCAGCCCGCTGGGGGGCGAGCCGGTGGCGGTCGTCGCCCAGCATCGCCTGGACGCGCCGCCGACGCGCACCGTCGGTCACGTCAGTTGCCGTCAACGACGACTGCAGCAGTCGGGCAGCGGTCTGCTGCAGATCGATGCCCGAACCAACTATGCCAGCCTCGGCGGAGCGGTGCTCGATCCGCTGGGCCGGATCGTGGGCCTGGTGGTCATGTCCGGCCCCGCGGCGCCGTGGTTGATCAACAGCGGCGTGACTCTGGCGGTGGATGGCGCGACGATCAACGCTGCCCTTCCCAGTCTGCTCGCCGGCAAAACCCGCAAGCGCTTGCCGACCCTCGGACTGGGCGTGGTCCTGGCCGTTGATGAGGACCTGCTGGTGGTGCGTCAGGTGACGCCCGGCACCGGCGCGGCGCAGGCCGGCATCCGCGTCGGCGACGTGGTGATCGCCGTCGAAGGCCGGCCGGTGAGCAGCGCGGCGGCGGTCTCGCGGGTGCTGCTGCAGCATCGCGCCGAGGAGACCGTCAACGTCCAGATCCGTCGCCGTGGCAAGCTCCAGGCGCTGCCGGTGATCTTGCAGGAATTCGGTGGATGAGCCGCCTGACGATCATCATCGTCAGCGTGCTGGCCGGGTGGTTGAGGCTCGCCGCCGCTGACGCCGCTGACGCCGATCAGCGCTTCTTGGCGCCGTACGTCTTCATCGCCAGCGGTTCGGGAGTGATCGTCTCCAGCGACGGCGACATCCTCACCAATTTCCACGTGGTCTCAGAGGTCTGCTCACCACTGGCACCGGAACTCACCGTGCGCCTGCCGGGAGTCGGCGAGGTCGCGGCGCTGCTCGTGGCCGCGGATCCCGTCGGCGATGTCGCCCTCATCCATCTCAGTGGAGCGCATCCGCCGCTGACGGCGGCGGCGCTAGTCGAGCGTATTCCCCCGCCCGGCACGCCGGTCCTCGCGGTCGGCAACCCCTTCGCCTTGGGTGATCTTGATGATCGCCCGTCGGTGAGCCGGGGCGTGTTGGGGACCGGGCGGGTGGTGCGCGGGGCCTATGCCGACTGCCTGCAGCATGACGCGCCGGTGAATCCCGGAAATTCCGGGGGTCCATTGTTCGATCTCGAGGGCCGCCTGCTGGGCATCAACGGCGCGATCCGTTCACGTTCGGGATTCCGCATCAACAGCGGCATCGGCCTGGCGCTCTCGGCGGTGCACCTCGCCGAGCTGCTGCCGGCCTTGCGTGCGGCCGGGACCGAGCGTGGCGGCTGGCTGGTGCGCAGCATGGCCCCGCCGGAACTGGTCCTCGAGCAGCGTGCGGACGGCGTCACTGTCGTCAGCGGTCCGGCGCCCTTGCTGGCCGGGGACCTCATCCTCGCCGTCGCCGAGCGTCGCAGTCCGGCGCTCGAGACCGCGCTGGGATTGTTCCGCAGCGCAGCGTGGACGGTCGGGCACACCCTGCCGGTGCGCGTCAGCCGCCAGGGCCGGAGGCTGACCGTGGCCGTCGCCACCAGCCGAGCGCCGATTCCCGGTCAGCCCTGGCACGGCCTGGCCGTCAGCGAACAGAACCAGCAGCTGGTGCTCGATTCGGTCGAAATCCTCAGTCCTTTGGGACGCGCCGGCGGTGTGAGCGGCGACGTGCTGTTGTCGGTCAACGGCGCGGTGATCGGCAACCGTGTGGATCTCTTGCGCGCCACGGCGGCGCTGACCATTGGCGAGCCGGTGGATGTGGTGTTGCGCAATCCTCTCGGGGAGGAGCGCCGCTTGCACTTTTTCGTCGCGCAAAGTCCGCTGTGATCACTCTCGCCCTCCTCGCCGGTGGCCGCTCGACGCGCATGGGGCGGGACAAGCTCCTCTTGCCGCTGGCCGGGCGCACCATGTTGCAGCATCTCGTCGAAGTCGGCGTGGCTGCCGGTCTGCCGGTAATCGTCTGCGGTCGGCCGGCTCCGGCGGAGTGGTCCTTGCCGGCGGTACGCTTCCTCGGCGATGCCCAACCCGATGAAGGTCCCCTGCGCGGTCTCGAAGCCGCCCTCGCGGTGGCCGACGAGGTCCTGCTGCTGGCTGGCGATCTGCCCTGGGTGACGACGGCGGATCTACTCTGGCTGTGCCGTCAGTCGGCTGCCGAGCATGGAGTGGCGACCACCATTGCCGGGCAGCTGCAACCCTTGTTCAGCCGCTATACAGCCACCTGCCGACCATTGCTCGCGGCCGAGCTGGCGGCCGGACGGCGTTCGCCGCGGGCCGTGCTGGGCGCCGGGAATTTCGCGCAGGTCGAGGTGCCGGCGGCAATGGCGAGCAGATTGCTTGATGTCGACTTTCCCGCCGACTTTCCTGTCGACTTTCCTGTCGACTTTCCCGCTGACTTTCCTGTCGATTTTGCCGTCGACAGGCAACGTCTTATTGGTCCCTAGTCGGCGCGTCCGAGCCGGGCTTTCGGTCCGGCCCGTTTGCAGGCGGTATGGGATAAAGTCCAAGGCCTCGGGCATGAAATGGCCCTCAATACGCTGACGGATACGCTGGCTGTGTGGCGTGGGCGTGGGCGCTTCGAGGACGACATCACCGTAGTGGGCCTGGCGCGCGAGGTCTGAGAAGATTCGTCTGTCAATATTATTATGCATGTAGTATATTTTGGAATTGGGGAAATGTGGTGTCGAGATTGATCCGAGAGTGGGGGGGTAGACAGTAGTTCTCACATGTTGCATCCCCACGCGCCCATTCAGCACGCACGTCCAGGTGGTCCGGCGCTGTCGAAACCTTTGGTGATCGCCATCGATGGCCCGGCGGGGGCGGGCAAGAGCACAGTCACGCGGCTGGTCGCTCATCGTCTGGGGATCCTCTACCTCGATACCGGGGCCATGTACCGGGCGGCGACCGTGGGCCTGATCGCCGCTGGCGTCGCTCTCGACGATGCCGAGGCGGTGGCCGCCTGGGTCAATCATCGGCATATCGATTTCGATGAACATGGTCAGGTGCGCCTCGATCGCATCGTCATGGCCCGCGAAGATATCCGCTCGCCCTCGACCACCGCGCAGATCTGGCGCGTCGCCAACAATGGCGGTTGCCGCGGCCACCTCGTACGCCTGCAGCAGGAACTGCTCGCGGGCCGCGATGCGGTGGTCGAGGGTCGTGACGCGACCACCGTCATCTGCCCGGATGCGCCGCTGAAATTATACCTCGATGCCAGCCCCGAGGAGCGCGCCCGCCGGCGCTTGGCGGAATGGCCGGCGAATGAGCCGCAGCCGGAACTGAGCGAAGTCGCCCGGCAGATCCGCGAGCGCGATGATCGCGATCGCAATCGCGAGGTCGGGGCCCTGACCCTCAGCGATGAAGCCGTGCATCTCATCACCGATGGCCTGCGCATCGACGAAGTCGTGGCCCGGATCATCGCCTATGCCGTGCAGCGCCAGCCCTTCCTGCTCGAGAAACTACTCGCCGATCAACTCACCGTCGGACGCAGTCGCCAGCCCGGCTATGTCTGCGTCGCGCATGGCGACCCCGGCGACGGCTGGCAGTTGGGTCTCACCAATCCCACGCCCGATCGTCAGCCGGGGACCACCACCGCCTTCGCGCGCAATCGCGGCGGGCGCCAGGCGGGGACCCTCGCCCAGGGCTTCGCGGTGTTGGCGTTCGCCGGCTGCGGAGAGCGCCCTGGCCACGTCCTGGCCTTGCCGATGCTGCCGCAGACCTGGTATGTCATCGAGCCCGGTTGCTGGCATGCGGTGGTCCAGCAACCAGGCACCATCTGCGCCTGGGCCGAGTCCCGCGGCATCCGCGAAGAACGCCAGGAATTGAGCCCTGAGCACCGTGCCGAGCTCGATGCCTACCTCGACGTCTACGTGCCCAAATAAAGCTGCGTAGCAGGGTAACGCCCGCCAGCGGCCATGGGTAGCCGTCGGCCTGCCACCCCATAGGCTGCCCGCCGTTCTACGGAGAAGCTCATGGCCCAGATCGTTATCAACCCCCGCATTCGCGGCTTCATCTGCACCACCGCCCACCCGGGCGGTTGTGCCGCCAACGTGCAGGCGCAGATCGCGATCGCTAAAGCCGCCGGCCCCGGCAAGGGCCTGGGCAATGTCCTGGTGGTCGGCTCGAGCGCGGGTTACGGCCTGGCCTCGACCATCACCGCCTTGTTCGGCTATGGCGCGAAGGTCCTCTCGGTGGCCTTCGAGCGTGGCGGCAACGGCGAAAAGACCGGTTCGGGCGGGTGGTACAACCTCGCCGAAGTCCATCGCCTCGCCAAGGACGAAGGCAAGACCATCGAGACCATCATCGGTGATGCGTTCTCGGCGCCGATCACCGCCCAGGCGATCGCGGCCTTGCAGGCGCGCTTCGGCAAGATCGACACCTTCATCTATTCCCTGGCCTCGCCCAAGCGCACCGATCCGCTCACCGGCATCACCCACAGCAGCGTGCTCAAGCCGATCGGGCCGGCCTATACCTCGCAGACCATCGACCTCGACACGGACCAGATCAAGCCGATCACCATCGCCCCCGCCACTGAGGACGAGATCGCCAACACCGTCAAGGTCATGGGCGGCGAGGATTGGGAGCGCTGGGTCAAGGCCCTGGCCGAGGCCGAACTGCTGGCGCCGGGTTTCCGCACCGTCGCCTATTCGTACATCGGACCCCAGATCACTTACGCCGTGTACCGCAAAGGCACCATCGGCGCCGCCAAGGATCACCTCGAAGCCACCGCCCTGCGCATGAGCCGCGATCTCAAGGCCGCCTGTGGCGGCGGGGCCTGGGTCAGCGTCAACAAGGCCCTGGTCACCCAGGCCTCGAGCGCCATCCCGGTGGTCCCGCTGTACACCTCGATCCTTTACAAGGTGATGAAGGAAAACGGCACCCATGAAGGCACCATCGAACAGATCGTGCGCCTGTTCGCTGAGCAGATCGGACCCGGCTGCACGCCGAAGGTCGACGAGGCCGGACGCATCCGCATCGACGATCGCGAAATGCGCGCGCCGGTGCAGGCGACCATCGATCAGGTATGGCAGCGCATCACCAGCGAAAATCTTCTCGAGGTCAGCGACTACGCGAGCTTCAAGCGCGAATTCCGGACCTTGTTCGGGTTCGAAGTCGAGGGTGTCGACTACAGCAAGCCGGTGGAAGTCGAAGTTCCCCTGGTGTGATCGTGGTTCAGGCGGCCGGCCTCCTGGTTGAGGCCGCCTGATGCTTCACGGCGCGGCGGCGTTGAATGCCAGGGGGACCTACCGTGCGCACGACGCCCGCACCTGCTCCTGCGATTGCCTATGCCTATGCATATGTCTATGCCTCGCCGCCTCGCCGACGCCTCTGGTGCAGCGTCGCGAGGGCGGCTGGCTGAACCGCGCTAGCTTCGATGCCGCGGTTCTGGTGGTCGCCTAGGTGATGGTGAGCACCGTGCCGAAAACCGCTTCTCTTCTCTACCTGGCATGATCGGGATGAGAAACTCGAAGGCACTGCCGGGCGGGAGTCGATCGGCCTGGCCTGCGCCGTCTTCCTGGGTCGCACGTAAGGCGATCGGAGCGTCGAATTGCTGGCCAATACCGTGATTCAGACGCAGACATCGATAAAATTCCCGACCATTAGCCACTCACCTATTATGGATAAAATAATTATCGCCGGCGCAGAGCCCGCGCGCGGCTGCGCACGAGCGCCCTGTGTCGGGTATCTGACGGTTGTCTTGCGATACCTGCATTCTTAGCCTATCTTCACTCGTGTTACGTCGCTACAGCATTATTTGGCAGATCCTCATCCCGCTGGTTGCAGTCTCTACGACGGTGGTGGCGATTGCGAGCTGGCTTAATTATCAGGCTCTGGCGAACGCCAACCGTACCGCCGTCCTGCGCGAGCTGACGGTCGCGGCCCGTCGTCGGGCCGAGGTCAATAATCAGATCTTTCTGCAGGCTGAGCGCAATCTTGGGCAATGTCGTGATCTGTTGCAGAAGCGCCTGGCCCGCGCGGCGCCGGTGCCGGCCTTTGCACGGCGTGATGACGGCACCTTCCGTATCATTCCGAGCCCCGGCGCGGCGCCGCTGGGGGCCTTTCTGGCGCGCAACGCGCTCACCGACCAACGCGCCCGGCATTCGCTCTCTACCACCATCGGCGTCCTCGATGAATTGGGAGCCTCGTGGTGCGATCACTTGCCGGCGATCGCCATCGGCGTGCCCGCGTCGTGGTTGGCGACCTGGGGCACGACCTACGCCGATCTGTCCTCGACGATGTTGCCCGACGATCCGGTGCTCTTGACCTCGGAACTCGCGCTGCTCAACCAAGTCGGCAGCGCAGTGCGCTGGTCCGGAACCTATTTCGAGCCGGGTACCGCCACCTGGTGCGTGACCGCCCTGGTGCCGTTGGAATACGATGGCCAGCGCCTGGCGGTGTACCATCCGGTGCCGGTCCAGGAATTGTTGACGCGGGTCGACGAAGGCATGCCTGTGGGTTCCATCACCGCCATCATCGATCGTCATGGTCAAGCCATCGCCTGCACCGGTTCGCTGCCGCCGGTAGAAGGACCGGGACAGGCCCAGGTGACCTTGCCGAGCCGTTTTGCGGCGGCGATCGGCTCGGCTCAGCACATCGACACCGGGGTTCTCGCGGCGGTGAATGAGGACGGTTGGATCGCCGTCTCGCGTATCCTCGGACCGGATTGGGCGGTGATCACTCATCTCCCGCCGGAGCTGGTCATCGGACCCGCCCGCCGCGCGGCGGAACAATCGCTGCTGGTGGGCATCTTCGCCATCAGCGGACTGGCGTTGGCGATCGCCCTGATCCTGCGTTGGCGGGTGGCCATGCCCCTGCGCGGTCTGCAGCAGGAAGTCGCACGCTTGGCGTTGGGCGGTAAGCCGCCACGTCTGCGCCGCATCCGTCACGACGAGGTCGGCCGGCTGATCGCGGCCATGGATCACATGGCCTGCGAAGTCAGCACTTCGCAGGCGGATCTGCGCATGGCCATGGATGCGCTCAGTCAGCGGGAACGTCTGTACCGGACGCTCTTCGCGGCGGCGGCCGATGCGGTGCTGGTGCTGCGCGATGGCGAGGTCATCGATGCCAATGAGCGAGCCTGTCGGCTGTTCGGCGCCGAAGCCCGCCGTCTGCTCGGTGTCAACCCGGCGCATCTTGCGCCCGTGACCCAACCCGATGGCGTGTTGTCGTCCTTGCGTCTGGCGGAGTTGATGAACCAGCCACCCAAATTTCCTGCGTCATGGCGGGCGCGTCATGATGAAGGCAAGGAGATCGAGACCGAACTCAGTGTCGGCCGGGTGCCGCAGCCCGAGGGCGACCTCATCGTTCTCGCCCTCCGCGATGTCACCGAGCGCAACCACCTCGATCAGCAGCTGCGCCAGGTGCAGAAGATGGAAACCGTCGGCCAGCTCGCCGGCGGCATCGCTCACGATTTCAACAATGTCCTCACCGGCATCGTCGGCTCCGCCGAGTTGCTCGGTCGCCGCGTCGCCGCCGATGGCCGCGCCGCGCTTCTCGTCGAGCGCATCTTGCAGGCCAGCGGCCGGGCGACGGCGATGATCCAGAAGCTCATGGCTTTCACGCGCAAGCGCGCGCAGCGTTCGACGCCGCTCGATGTCCACGCGGTGATCCGCGAGACCTGTGCGCTGCTCGAGCGCAGCGTCCCCACCACCATCCGCATCGAGCAGTCGCTGATCGCCGCCAAGAGCATCGTCATCGGTGATGCGGTACCTCTGCAGACCTCGTTGCTGAACCTCGGCATCAATGCCCGCGATGCCATGCCCGAGGGTGGAAAGCTGATCTTTTCCACGCGCATATGTGCGCTCGATGCTGCTGCTGGCAAGGCCTTCGCGCCGTCGTTGCCGGCCGGATCCTATCTTGAGATACGGGTTGCCGATTCCGGCAGCGGCATGTCCCCGGATACGCTCCGGCATCTGTTCGAACCGTTTTTCACCACCAAGCCGATCGGCAAGGGTACCGGCCTGGGGCTGCCTGCGGTTCTCCGCGCGGTGCACGACCACCATGGTGCGATTGAAGTCCAGAGCGACTTGGAGCGCGGAACCACCTTCCGCCTGCTGCTACCGCTGTCTGATGCGCCGCTGGAACCCGAGCTCAGCGAAGGGCAGCCGCTGCGTGGCTCTGGCCGTGTCCTGATCGTCGACGATGATGATCTCGCTCGTGGCACTGCCGTCGAAATGCTGCAATCGTTGGGGTACGATACCGTCGAAGCGCACAATGGTCGCGAAGGTGTGGCGGTCTATGTTCCGGGATCATTCGCGGCGGTCTTGATCGATATGGAGATGCCCATCCTGCGTGGAACCGAATGCCTGCGTGAATTGCGCGACCGCGATCCCCAGGTGCGGGCCATCCTCTGCAGCGGATTCAATCGCGCCGGCGGCTCGACCGATCTCGGTAGCGAGGGCTTCGGCGGTTTCCTGCAGAAGCCTTATCGCCTCTATGATCTCAGTGTTGTCGTCGCCCAGGTCGGCGGAAAGATTCCTTCATGAGGGGTCTCCTGCCTTTCGCGCTGGGCCTGCCGATGATGGCGGTCGAACTCCAGCTCGCACCGGAAGTGCACAGCTTCGTGAGTTTCGGCTACCTGCAGACCACCGGCAATAATTGGCTCGGGAATTCGCGCTCCGGTACCGGTGAATTCTGGGAAGCGGCGGCCAATGCCCAGGTCACCCCGTGGCCGCAGACGCGCCTGGCGGGGCAGTTGTTCGCCCGCGATTTCCAACGCTATGACAATGGCCGGGTGCAGGTCGATTGGCTATTCGCCGAATGGCGGCCCAAGGACCTCATCGGCGTCCAGGTTGGGCGGGTGAAGATTCCCTTGGGCTTGTACAATGAAGTTCGCGATGTCGATGTCGCACGGGCCACGATCTTCCTTCCTGCTAGCATCTACGCGTTGCGTACACGTGACATCAACAACTCCACCGACGGGGCGAAGATCTTCTGAGCTCCTTGTGAATACGGTACTGCACATCGTGTCCTTCCATCTGCTGTGGCTACTCGCCAGCACTGTGGTCGCTGTTTTCGCCGGCGCTGCCGAGAGCGTCGACTACGGACCGCCGTCGCTCTCGATCACGGCTAATGACTCACCGCGGGGGATGATCTTCGCAATCGGCAATTCCAACTTCGAGCTCATCGAGCTGAACCGCGAGCGGATGGTCGATCTGCTGACCGGACGGGTGACCTCGTTGGCCAATGGCGAGCGCGTAACCCTGATCCTGGCGCAGAGCGAGGCCGGCGAAAAGGCCGTCTACCATTTGACGGAACGCGACACGGCACGCCTGCTGCGCGGTTGGAAGCGCCTGGTATTCGGCGGTAGCGGACGCAGCTTGCCGCTGGTGTGCGCGAGCGATGAAGAGGCGCTGAGTCTGCTGCGTCGTACACCGGATGGGCTTGTGCTGCTGTCTCAGGTGGATGTGACCAAGATCCCGAGCGGGTTGCAGGTGGTGGCATTGCCATGAATAGCATCTTTATCCGCAGTCTGGGGTCGTTGTGTATCATGGCCCGGTTGCTTCCTGCCGCCGACTTCGACCTCACGCCGGAGGTCCATAGCTTCGTCAGCTTCGGATATCTGCAGACCACCGAGAATGAATGGCTCGGCAGTTCGACCTCGGGCAGCAGCGACTTCTGGGAGGTCGCCGCCAATGTCGCACTCAACCCGATGCCCACGGTACGCGTCGCCGGACAGATCTTCGCCCGTGATTTCCAACGCTATGACAACGGCCGGGCGCAGCTCGACTGGCTGTATGGAGAGTGGCATCCCAGGGATGTCTTCGGACTCCAGCTCGGGCGGGTCAAGATCCCCGCGGGCTTGTTCAACGAGGTCCGTGATGTCGATGCCGCGCGGGCGACCGTCTTCCTCCCGACCAGCGTCTATTCCCTGCGTACGCGCGATCTCTACAACGCGACCGATGGCGCAAAGGTCCTCGGCTATGGCCATCTGGGTCCTGCCGGGTCGCTCGAATACTCGGCCTACGTGGGGAAGACCCAGCTTTCTCTCGATGGCGGTTTCGCTTCCTATCTCACCGATGCCGGGTTCGGGCAGATGAGCGATCTGGGGATCGA
>JBILBP010000046.1:0-11735 GCA_044353645.1 Planctomycetota bacterium
TAATCAACCCGGACCGTGCCTGGCGCGGCGGCGGCACGGGCCTGGGCGGCCTCAATCAGGCTTGGGCTGGCATCCACGCCCAGCGAACCGAGACCCTCGATCGCCAGCACCCGCCCCAGAACCCCCTGTCCGCAGCACACATCCAGGACCCGCTGACCTTTACTTGCGGCCAAACGCGCGAGCACCGTGGGCAGAATCAATTCGCGGTAAAAATCGTCTCCGCCGTTGCCAACCAGCTGATCGTACCAGGCGGCGGGCTTCTCCCAGGCGGTGTCGGCAGCGACGCGGCGCCCTCTTTCTTGACGGTCAGATGCGCGGGGTTGAGGCTTGTAGGTCCGTCCGGGATACTGCTTGGGCATCGTCTCAGCGTGCCGCGAAGATCGCCGGTGGAAGGAGCGCCACGACGCTGATACTGCCGGCCTCATGCCTGCATCTCTTTTTGTACCCATGCGCACCACCATCACTGCCGTCGCCCTGGTCCCCCTGCTCCTGCTCGGCGCCTGCGCCCCTCAGCTTGAAGGTACGCGCGGTTACGGCGCGATCATTACCGACGAGGGCATCAAGGCCAACAACGACCGCAATCACCGTGAGGACGTCAGCCAGCATCTGACCCGCGACATCGATGCCGCGCTGGCGCCGAACTGGACCGCGCGCGTGCGCATCGACGAACTACCGACGTGGATCTCGACCACCGATGCCAACGATGGCGACTGGCGCTGGTCGCGGGCGACGGTGCACATCACCCTGATCGGTGCCGGTTCGCTGGCCCATACCATCGAGGAAATCCGCCAAGGAGTGCTCGACTACCTCACCCCGCGCGTGCACTCGCCGGCGACCAATCTCACGGTCCTGGTGGTCACCGAAGCCGAGGCTCCTCCAGCCGCGAACCCAGCCGCGAACCCAGCCGCGAACCCAGCCGCAAACCCAGCCGCGAGTCCCGTCACCAGCAGCGTCGCGGTCAGCGGTTCACGCACCTACACCATCCAGGCCGGCGATACCCTGGCCGACATCAGCACCTTGTTCTACGGCGCTCCCGAGCACTGGCGCGTCCTCATCAATGCCAATCCCGGATTGAATCCGGCGGCATTGGCTCCCGGCACCGTCCTCGTCATCCCAGCCCGCCCCTGAGCGTCCCGGTCGGCGGCATGATCCATCTCGCCTTCGCTGACGGCACCTTGGTTCTCGATGGCCTGGGCGAGCACGCCGCACTCCTCGACGGGCTGTGCGTCTATGACCACCGCATTCGCCGCCATCGCGCCCAGGCCGGCAATTATGCGGCGATCCTGCGCGCCCTGCATGGGGTCGTCGACTACACCGATGCCGCCAAGGCCTATGAGGTCCTGCGCGTGCACGAGGCCGCCCCGCAGAGCCTGCGTCCGTACCAGCAGCAGGCCATCGACGCCTGGTTGGCGGCCCGCAAACGCGGCGTCGTGGTCTTGCCCACCGGCGCCGGCAAGAGCTACGTCGCGCTGCGCTGCCTGTTGGCGACGCAGCGCTCGACGCTGATCCTCGCGCCGACCATCGACCTCGTGCAGCAATGGGCGGGCGACCTCGAAAAACGCCTCGGCACGCGCATCGGCCGTTATGGCGGCGGTGACAAGGAACTGCTCCCGATCACGGTCTCGACCTATGATTCCGCGGTCCTCTTCATGCCCCACCACGGCAACCGCTTCGGCCTGCTGATCGCCGACGAATGCCATCATCTGCCGGCGGGAGTGACCTCGCTGGCGGCGCAACAGTGCCTGGCGCCGTTCCGCCTCGGTCTGACGGCGACACCCGAACGTCTCGATGGCCTGCATGCGCGGCTCGATGAACTGCTCGGCCCGGAAGTGCACCGTACGGCGATCACCGCCCTCGAGGGCAACTTCCTCGCCAACTACCAGGCCGAGGTCATTGAGGTCGCACTCGATGCCGACGAGCAGGAATCCTATCAGCTGCATCGCAAGGAATACCTCGCCTTTGTACGCGCCAGCGGCGTCGACTTCGGCGCCGCCGACGGCTGGATGAAATTCATCGCCGCCGCCGCTCGTGACCCCAACGGTCGGGCGGCGATGCGCGCCTACCGCGAGCAGCGCCGGCTATCGCGCTCGGGACGCGGCAAATTGCGCACCGTCTGGCAGCTGCTGCGCGAACATGCCGGTGAACGCACGATCATCTTCACCGACGACAACCACACCGCCTACGAGATCGGAAAACGCTTCGTGGTCCCGGTGCTGACCCATCACACCAAGAGCGCCGAGCGCAAACGCATGCTCGATCGCTTCCGCAGCGGCGAGTTCCCGGTGCTAGCGACAAGCAAGGTGCTCAACGAGGGCGTCGATGTCCCCGAAGCCAGCGTCGGAATCATCGTCAGCGGCTCGGGCAGCGTGCGCGAGCACGTCCAGCGCCTCGGGCGCATCCTCCGCCCGAGCAAGGACAAGGTCGCCATCCTCTACGAGATCCTCTCCGCCGGCACCGGTGAATCCTATACCAGTGAACGCCGGCGGAATCATGTCGCCTTCGGTCAGGAAGAGATTCCCGACCAATGGTCGCTCGGCCAGGATGAGGATTAACCATGCTCACCCGTGACCTGCTGCGCTATGGCACCAATGATGGCAAGATCATTCCCAAGCTGCTGAAGAACAGTCCTACGAATCTCAGTCTGACGCAGGCGCTGCTCGATCACTGGCGCGGCGGCGTCGGGCGCACCATCGGCGAGCTCGAGGAGGCCGCCACCGCCATCCTCGCCCAGTCGCGTTCGCTGCAGACCGCCAAGGGCCTGCAGAAGATCGTCGTCGACGCCTGCACCTTCCGCGAGGCGGACAGTTGCAGCGAGCTGCGCGAACGGGCGCTGCTGGCCTCGGCGGCGCGCCTGCGCTCGAGGGCGACCATGCCCGCCGAACCCGAGCTCTATCGCGAACAGCTGGCCGCCGACCTGGGCCTGACCAGTGACCAGCTCGGCGAGCAGCTCTATGGCGATCTGCCGCACGCGGCGCAACTCGCGAGCGCCCCCGAGTTCGAGGCCGCGACGGTCATCGCCCGCTATAATCTCGCGCAATGCCAGGGCCTGCTGCTGAGCGCCCGCGAGCTGACCATCACCCTCCACGACAGCGATACCGGCCTGCGCCGCAAACTGCTGAAAGCCCTGCGTTGGCAGCGTCTGCTCGCGGACATCCATCCCGCTGGCAGCGCCCTGCGCATCGTCATCTCCGGCCCCGGCGCGGTCCTCGACCAAGCTTCGCGCTATGGCCTGAATCTGGCGCTGTTTCTGCCCGCGCTGGCCTGCGCCAGGCGCTGGCAGGCGAGCGCCTCGATCACCCCACTGCGCGGCGGCGCGGCGCAGGAACTGCTCTTGTCCGATGAAACCGGGCTGATCGGCGACACCCGTTTCAGCGGCTATGTGCCGGCGGAGATCCGCAGCCTCGAGCAGGATATCGTCCGCAAGCAGCCGACCTGGAAGATGCTCGAACCGCAGCTGATCCCCCTGCGCAGCGGCGAGCTAGTGGTCCCCGATCTGCAGCTCGAGATCCTCGGTCAAGTCGTCGCCGTCGAATTCTTCCACCGCTGGCACAGCCTGGCACTGACCAGAAGGCGGGCGGACCTCGCCCAAGGCGAAGCCCCGACCCTGATCCTCGGCGTCGATCGCGCCGTAGCCAAGCAACGCGAGCACGCCGATCTCGCCAGCGATGCCCTGTTCGCCGAGCGCGGCTTCCTGTTCAACGATCTGCCGACGATGCGCGCCCTGACGGCAGCGGTGGCGCGACGCGTCAGTCCTGACGCTCGATGAATTCCGCCGCGTCCTCGACCAGCGAGCGGTCGATATCGGTACGTTCGACTACCGCTGCCAAGGTCATCATCAGCATCGGCTTATATTTGCCTGCCGGCGGCTGATCGAGGACGATGTTGATCATCCACAGCGTGGTGATCGAGGGATTGCGCAGCACCGATTGGCTGAGCTCGGGGATGTAGGCGGGCGAGGCCTTCTCGAGGTAGTCGGCGACCGGCCCCGGCGAGCCGAAATCGGCCAGGGGATTGCGCTCGAGGAGGGCGAACAACGCCTGCCTGATCGCGGGCGTCGGCGGTGCGGCCTCCTCGTCCAAAAAAGCCACAGCCTCGCGGTAATCCACCAATCCGTCGGGGATCTGCTGAATACGTTCAATCATGCCGCGAGTCTTAGGGCGAGCCGCGCGTTGTACACTGATCACCATCCGTACGTGGCGCAGGCGCGGCACGAGCGCCAGTTCGGCCAAAGCCGCCGCATCGCGTTCCGTGGTTAAGACCGGGATCCGCTCGCGCTGCGGCTCGCTGCCGCCGAGCGGGTTCTCGAGCGAGAGGGAAAAGAGGAGGATCGCTTACGCCGTCGGCGGCGCGGGCTCGACCGCTAGCGCTGGCGCGTCGGTATAGGCGTGGAAGACGCTCAAGGCGATCGCCATCACCACCGGCCCAAGGATGATACCGATGAAGCCAAAGGCCGCGACCCCGCCCAGGAGGGCCATGAACAGGTGCAGTATGCTCATCTGGCTGCGTTCGCCGAGGAGGATGGGGCGCAGCACGTTGTCGACTCCGCCGACCATCACCACGCCGCCGATAATGAGGATGGCCCCTTTAATAAAGTGATCATTGAGCAGGAGCCAGCCCGCCGCCGGGGCCCATACCAGCCATGAGCCGATCAGCGGGAAGAGCGAGAGGACACTCATCACCACGCCCCAGAAGAGAGCGCCTTCAATGCCGAGGATGAGGAACAGCATCCCGCCGAGGAAGCCCTGGATCGAGGCTACGATCACCGAGCTGATGACGCTGGCGTGGATCAGATCGTGGATCTCATGCGCCAAGCGTTCGCGATGGACGGGCTCGAAGGGCATCAATTGGCGGATCGCGGTGCCGATCGCCGCCCCATCGCGCAGCATGAAGAACAGCGCGAAGATGACCATGAAGACATCGAAGACCACGACCATGATGGCGCCGAGGATGCTACCCGCCTGGCGGGCGATGGCTCCGGCGGCATCGCGGGCGACCGCACCAAGGGTCGTTGCCAACTCATCCAGCGGCGGCAGGGGCAGCCAGGCCCGGGCTTTGTCCCAGAGCTCGCGCAAGGCTGCCGGCGGACCGTCGGCGGTCGCCTGCTGGACATGATTGATCATCCCCGAAGCCTGATGGGCGAGGGCGATGCCGAGGAGTACCGCCGGCACGATCAGCAGCCCCGAGAGCAGGGCGGTCGAGAGGCCGGCCGCGAGGTTGGGGGTAAAACGGCTCAACAGGCGGCGGTGCACCGGCCACCAGGCGATGGCCAGAACTCCCGCCCACGCCAGCGGCACCAGGAAGGGCGTACAGACGCGGTATAAAAGCCAACTGACCAACAGGAGCGTTCCGTAGAACAGCACCACCTGCAGCTGCTCGGCTTGCTTGAAGCTCATTCCTCGACGTCGTCCGTGCGGTATTTGATGAAGACGATATGATCCATCTCGCTGCCGGCCTCGTTCTCATCATTGACGTAATCACGTTCAATGGCGCGGAGATCGACGGCTTCGACGGCGTCTGCGGGAATCTGCCGCAGGGTGCGATTGGCGAGGGTCTCGAGCTGTTCAAAGCTGTTGGCCGCCTCTTCGAGGAGGGAAATGATGCGGATCTGGATGTGCTTGCCCGGCATAGGACGCACGGTGTAGGGCGTAGCGGCGGTTGACCAAGCGGCTTTGCTAATTCTGGCTTCCCCTGGCTGACAGCTGCGTTTTTTTGGAGGCCGTTAGGCTGCCGGGGACATGTCCACCGCGATCCTCGACTACGACGCCGGCAATCTCACCTCGGTGCAACGCGCCCTGGCCCATCTCGGACATGAAGCCGTGGTCACCGCCGATCCCGCGGTCGTGGATCGCGCCGAGCGCGTCATCTTCCCCGGGGTCGGAGCCGCCGAGTCGTGCATGGCCAGCCTCAATCGCAAAGGGCTAGGCGATGCCATCCGCCGCGCGGTGGCCCGCGACAAACCCGTCCTGGTGATCTGCGTGGGCATGCAGCTGCTCTTCGAGCGCAGTGCCGAAGATGGCGGCGTCCCCTGCCTGGGCATCCTCCCCGGCACGGTCGAGCGCTTCCAGCCCACGGATCCGACGATCAAGGTCCCGCACATGGGCTGGAATCCCACCCGCCTTCGCGATCCGCTGCTGAGCACCGGCATCGCTGATGAGAGCTGCTTTTACTACGTCCATAGCTACCATTGCGTGCCCGGGCCGGGAGTCGAAGTCATCGCCACCGCCGACCATGGCGGCCCGTTCTGCGCCGGGGTGCGCCGCGGCAATCTCGCCGCCGTCCAATTCCATCCCGAGAAGAGCGGCGCCGTCGGTCTGCGTCTGATGCAAAATTTCCTCGCCCGTTGAAACAGCCCTGGCTCAACACGGCGAGGGTCATTACGGTATCCATTAACCCTACCATGTGCCGTCTCCCCCTTCTTTTGCACATCCGAGGGGTTTTGCACATCCGAGGGGTTTTGCGCATCCTCGGAACTGCGGCCTGCCTCCTGATCCTGGGCAACATCGCCGCCCGGACCTCGCTCCTCGCGGTCGAGGTCACCTTGGCCGCACCGATCACCACCATCGTGCCGCTGAGCGGGGTGCTGCCTTCCGGCGGCAAGGTCTTCACCGCCGTCTGCACGGTGCCTGCCGACGCGCCGGCGGATCTCGGTGTCGGAGCCTTCGTCACCGATCATCATGGGCGCTGGTTCCAGCGCCTGCGGCCGGGTGTGCTGAGCCCCGGCGTGCAGCCGATCAGCATCACCATCGGCGATGATGATCCAGCCACCGGCAGCAACGCGCCGTGGGATGCCAGTCAGAGCGCGACCACAATCCATGGCGGCTTGTTCTTCTGGAGCGCCTCGGCCAGCCGGGCAGTGCTCGACGTCGCGCAGCTGCGCGCCACCGCCCTCACCCGGGCGACTATCCCTCGGGTGACTACCGACCGCCCACGCCTGAGCGAACTGCGTACGTCCGGCACCAGCGGGCATACCGGCGAGCGCTGGCAGCTCACTTGCCAACCGCAGCCATTTCCGCGGAATCCCTTCGATCCCGCGGAGTTCAGCCTCGACCTGGTGGTGACCGCCGCCAACGGCACCACGCAGCGCATCCCGGGCTTTGCCGAGCTACCGATGCAGGGCCACGATCGCGGCGATCGCGAAGAGGTGCTGCCGATCGGGCGCACCTTCCTCTGCGCGCGCTGGCGTCCGTGCCAACCGGGGCTCTACCATCTGCGCCTCGAAGCCCGCTGGAATCGCGGCACGGCGGTAGTCAGCGAACTGCCGCCGGTCACCGTCGGCGGTCCGCCGTGGGATGCCTACGTGCGCGTCGATCCCGTCGATAAGCGGTTCTTCACGGTTGCCGGCGAGCCCTTCTGGCCGGTCGGGCCGAATCTGCGCGCGATCACCGACATCCGCTGCACCGAACGCATGCGCACCAAGGTCACCCCCGATCGCGGCACTCTCGCCTACGCCGATTTCTTCGCCCGGCTGGCTCCGCATGGCGTCAATGCGGCCGAGATCTGGCTAAGCGCCTGGAACCTCGCGCTCGAATGGCGTGGCGACTGGCCGGAGTTCGCCGGCCTTGGCCGCTACAGCCAGGAACGCGCCTGGCGCCTCGACCGTATCCTCGATCTCGCGTGGCAAAACGGCATCCGCCTGAATATCGTCATCAACAACCATGGGCAGGCCTCCGACAGCGTCGACCGCGAGTGGCATAACAACCCCTACCGTCGTGAAAATGGCGGTTTCTTGGATAATGCCCTGCAATACTTCACCGCCGAGCGGGCCCTGGCTCAGCAAGACGCGCTGCGTCGCTATCTCGCCGCGCGCTACGCCGATCATCCGGCGATCCTGGGCTGGAAGCTGTGGTCAGAACAGGATCTCACCGCTGCCGGTCGGCAACGGCAAACGGACGTCCTGGCAGCCTGGCATACGCAGGCTGCCGAGCGCTGGAAGACCCTCGATACCTACGGCCATCCGCTGACCACACATTGGTCCGGCAGCTTCCGCAGCGTCTTCCCGGCGGTGGCCGCACTGCCCGGCATCGATTTCCTGACCATCGATGCCTATCACGACACCTTCGAACAAGGCCGCGGCCAATTGCTGGCGCACCTGCTCAACGACAGCACTGGTCGCCGCGGCGGCCTGAGCATGCGCTACAAAAAACCGACCCTGGTCAGCGAATTCGGCGGCCAGTGGGACGCCTGCCCGGAAGCGCAGATGATCGCCGAGCATGCCTCGGCGGGCTTCTGCGCCCTGGTCTCAGGAGGCGCCGGCAATCCCATGCTATGGTGGTTCGAATGGATCGATCAAGGCGATCGCTTCCAGCCCTATGCGGCGATTACGGGCTTCCTGCGCGGCGAGGATCTGCGCGCTGCCGCTGGCCAACCTCCCGGCCAATCGCTGACCCTTGAAGCCGCCGACGGCAATGCCGGCAGTGCGACGCTGTGGTGCCGCGCCTGGTCGCGCACCGGCCGCATACTCGGCTATGTGCTCGATGAGCGCTGGCAGGCCGATGGCGGAAAGGCTCCCGAACTGGCGCACACCGCGATCGTCATTGGCGAGCAGATCAATCCCGGACGGATGGGCGTGTCGTGGTGGGACGCCGACACCGGCATCGAACGCTCACATGATGACTTCACCCATCCCGGTGGCGAGTTGCGGCTGACGGCCCCGCCATGGAGCCGGCATCTGGCATTCAAATTATGGCGCCAGTGAGTGGCGATGCCACCTGGCTTTCAAGCTGAGCTGAAACTGACAGCACCTGGGGAACTCTTGTCTGTAAAATATTAACACTAGGATCTCCGGCGCTTACCATCGTCGTATCCCCGTGCTGCCTCACGATGACACCTTGTTTGCCGATCCCTTGCGCCGTGGTCTCGCAGGCAGCGAGATCAAGGGCTATCGTATCGAGTCGATCCTCGGGCGGGGAGCTCAGACCCTGGTCTACCGTGCTCGTCGAGGCGGCACCCACTTCGTGCTCAAAGGTATTCCGCGGTCAGGCGATTCCTGCGCCTGGGCCGAGGCCGTCCTCGGCGAGGCCGAACGTCTGAAGAGACTGCGTCACGAGCACCTGGTCACGGTCTATGACGTCTTTGCCGCTGGCGATTCCACCTGGCTGGTCTGCGATCTGGCCGCCGGGCGCACAGCGGCGCAGTTCAGCGAGGGCCTGCTCGGCTGGGAACTCGCGACCCAGGTTGCCCTGCGAGTGGTCAAAGGACTCAACTATGCTTGGCGCTACCACGGCTTGGCGCACGGCAACCTCAAGCCTTCGAATCTGTTCGTGAACCTCCACGGAGGAGTCCTCAGCGGCGTGCGCCTCAGCGATCTCGGCCTTGAACGATGCCAGGGTATGTCGGCCAGCGAATTGGTCATGGGTGCCGCGCTGTTCGTCGCCCCCGAACTCCTGGACGGAGGCCATGCGGATGATCGCTCAGATCAATACAGCCTGGGTGCCGTGCTGCACTTCCTGCTCACCGGTCATCCGCCGACGGCGCCGCTCGATGAGGAGCCGATCGCGGAGATCTCAGGCCCGGCGCCGCTCACGGTCATGCTCGCGACCATAGTGAGGCGACTGCTGGAACCAGATCCGAAGCAGCGTTTCGCATCATGGGATGAACTCGGCGCCAGCCTCGAACGAAGTCTCAGCGACCATCCCTTCGAAGTCCCGGAGACGACGCGGATCGCGCGCAGCGACGTCTCCAGGACTCCGCTATCCAGCGAAATACGGCGCAAAAGCACCCGTGTGCTGGCGGTCAATGACCATGTCGGCAACTGGCTCCAGGAGCGCGTCCGCGAGACCGCCCGCCACGCCCGGGGCATGGTTCCCGATGCGGGGCTCGCTAAGGGCGCCCGCATCGCCGGCAGCTACACCATCACCGCCCCGTTGTGGGCGGGTACGCTGATCGAACACTATGCCGTGGATGAAGCGATCCTGGCGCGCAAGCTCGTGCTCAAGATCCTCACCCCGGCGGGTATGGCCAATCCGCTGCTGGTGCAGCGGCTGATCGCCGAAGGCACCCTGCTCAGCGCCCTGCACCACCCGTCGTTTCCGTTCGCCGCCGGACGCGGCTCGTGGCAGCACCAACGCCAAGCCCGTGAATACGTCGCCGTCGAAGGTATCCGCGGCATCGATCTGAAGACCTACCTGGCGCGCAAAGGACGCTTTGCCGAAGGCCAGGCCCTGTGGGTGGCGCATGAATTAGCCACGGCCATGGACCATGCCGATGAAGCCTGCCAACTCGTCCATCGCGACCTCAAGCCCGCCAATCTGACTATCACCAACGATGAACCGCGGCGGCTGGTGATCACGAATTTCGACACGGCGCTCTTCATCCGCCCCCGCGACCTGCAAGATTTCTCAACGACGGAGCGTTCGTTCATCGATGACGCCGGCAGCGGTAAAGCTGTCGGCACGCCGTCCTACATGTCACCCGAACAGGTGCGCGGCGAAGCACCGATTGCGCAGATGGACATGTACGCCTTCGGCTGCGTGATGTTCCAGCTGCTCAGCGGCGAGACGCCGTTCAAAGCCGCCAACACGGTGCTGCTGATGCAATGTCATTTGGAAACCCCGGCCCCGGATCTCAGCCTGCTGGCCGAGGTCACGCCCACGACCGCCGCCCTGGTGGCGCGCTGCTTGGCAAAAGAGGCCCGCGACCGCTTCCCGAGCTGGAAGCATCTTCTGCACAGCGTGCAGTCGGCGAGCTATGCCGCGCATGCCGCCAAGCGCCGCATAGAGCGTGGCCAGACCGCGACCCATAATCGGCCAAGCTGAACCGTTGACCGCCAACGGCCGCTGACCTCGGCGCAGTTCGCAGGAATCCCTGCCTAGGGACGCTGCATATGGCAGGAGCAGAGCGCTGGAAAAACCGTAAAAAATGGCGATGGTCAGCCTTTTTTCCTGATCTGGCAAGCTTCCGAACTTGGCATCGTCGGCGCTCCTCTCAAGGACTACGGAGGAAGCACCATGCTCCGCCCCACCAAAGCTTTCACGACCCTGAAATTGCGTGCCCGCGACGGCGACATCGGTCATCCCCGCGATTTCTACATCGATGATAGGAACTGGACCGTGCGCTATCTAGTCGCCGATACCGGGGGCTGGCTCAGCGGGCGTCATGTCCTGCTCTCGCCGCATGCCCTGCAAGCGATCGTTGAGGACGCTCAGGTGCTGGTGGTCGATCTCAGCAAACAGCAGATTGAGAACAGCCCCCTTGAAGAGAGCGAGCGTCCGATCTCACGGCAGTTCGAATCCGCTTACTTCGTCTACTACGGTTGGCCGGGCTTTTGGATCGGGTCCACGGCTCTCGGGGTGGTACCGATCCTCAGCCTCAGCGGCCCACCAGCAGGCGTTGGTGCGCTGCCGGAACCGGTCAGCGATCCCCATCTGCGCAGCACCCATGACCTGATCGGTTACCACCTGTCCGCCAGCGACGGCGAGATCGGCCACATCGCAGAATTCCTCATCGATGAGCGGACATGGATGGCCACCTACCTGATCGTTGAAACCGGGCATTGGTGGGCGGGAAAACTGATCGTCGTCCCGTCGTCAGCGATCACCACCTGGGACGGGCGCAAGGCCCACCTCGCCCTCAGCCGTCAGCAGCTCGCCAGCGCTCCCGAATTCGCTGTCGACCAGCCGCTGACCGCCGCCGATGAAGCCCGCTGGCAGCTGCACTACGCGCGCCAGTCCGGCGATGCCGCCCAGCACGCCTGAGAATCACCCCATGCCCTATCACGAACAGTTCCGCGTCACCCC
>JBILBP010000314.1:0-3494 GCA_044353645.1 Planctomycetota bacterium
GAAAAACCGCCGCCGTGCCGCCAGCGATGCCCGCCGCCAGCAGCACCCGGCGATCGCGCACGGTCAGCCCCAGACGCATCGCCACCCACGAACCCAGACCGGCGCCGACGAGGGCGATCGGACCTTCACGACCGGTGCTGCCGCCGCTGCCGATAGTGATCACCGAAGCCACCAGCTTGGTCAGCGTCGTGCGCAACGCGATCACCCCCCGCCGTTCATGGAAGGACTGCACCGCCACACCGAGGCCGCCGCCGGCGGCGTCCTCCGCGAAGCGCGTCGCCAACCAGCCCGACAGCGCGCCGCCCAGTGCCAGCACCGGCAGGATCAACCACGGGCGCAGGGGCTGCTCATGCGCACCGGGGATGAGCGGTCCGACCAGGTGCGGATGCGAACCGATGAGCTGGCCGAGCAGCAGCGTCGACAATGCATTCACCCCGAGATTCAAGACGAATCCAGCGATGCCGCATAAAGCCCCCACGACCCCCGCCAGCACCAGCCAGCGGCCGGTGCTGTGGCCGAGGATCCCCCGCCACAACGGCCGCGCCACGCCGATCAGGTACGCCGTAGCGGTGGTCATTTCCGGGTGAGGCCGAGCAATTCGCGGACCAGCTGCTCAGCTTCGGCATCGCCGGGATGGGCGCGCAAATAGGTGTGGATGCGATGGGTCAGCTTGGCAGTGGCGCGTTCGACCCCATAGCGGACCTCGCCACGTGCGTCTGCGCCCTGCAGATCGAGACGATCCGCGAGGCGCGTGGCTTCGGCATCGACCACCTCCTTGAAGAACCCCGCAACCTCGATCAGCAGGCGCGGCGTATCGCCGCCATTCATGGCCACGAAGGAGCGCACTTGCTCATCAACGCGGGCCTCCGCGTGCTCGACCTCATCGGTGCGCAGTTGGCGGTTGGCGGCAACCACCCGCTCGAGGTGGTCGATGTTGTAGAGGTAGCAATCGTCGAGTTCGCCAACCGCGGCGTCGATATCGCGGGGGACCGCCAGATCGATCAGCACCAGCGGCGTCCGTCGCCGCCCCATCGCCCGTCGCACTTCCTCGCACGAGACCACGGTGTGCGGGGCGCTGGTCGAGGCCACGACGATGTCGTGCTCAGCCAGGGCCCGTCCGAGATCCGACCACGGCAACACCGTGGCCTCGGCGGTCTCGGCCAGGGCCAGGGCGCGTTCGGTGCTGCGATTGACGATGCTGATCGAACGCACGCCATGCTCGTGCAGGTAGCGCACCGCCAACTCGGCCATCTCTCCGGCCCCAAGGACTAGCAGCCGCGCCCGCTGCAGATCGCCATGCACCTGCCGCGCGAGGTCGACCGCGACGCTGGCGACGCTGAGCTTGTGCCGCGAGAGTGCGGTGTTGGTGCGCACGTCCTTGGCCACGCCGAGGGCGCGCTGGAACAAGGGATTGAGCAGACCGCCGGTCCACCCAGCAGCGTGCGCCGTCTCATAGGCCTGCTTGACCTGATGCACGATCTGCTCTTCGCCGAGGACGAGGCTCTCCAGGCCGCTGGCGACGCGGAACAGATGGCGCACGCCGGCTGTGCCATGGTGGATGTAGCCGTTGTTCACCACCAGGTCGACCTCGACTCCGCCAAGGGCGGCGATGACCTCAGCGGGTTTGCGCAAGGAATGGCTGCCGCTGATGTAGCATTCGAAGCGGTTGCAGGTCGAGAGGACCACGGCCTCGCCCGTGGGTAGCAGCTCGCGCAGACGGCCGACGAGCTCGGGAACGCGCTCGGCCCCTAAGGCCAGGCGCTCGCGTACCGCCACCGGTGTGCGGTGATGATCGACACCGAAGACCGTCATCGCCGGACCAGGGTGGGAAAACACCGCCTCAGGCATGCGCCACCACCTGCAGGCCGATGGTCGACATCGCCGCCAGGACCATGGTCTGCACCGCCACCAGGGCCAGCCCGCGACGACCGAGGCGATGGGAAAGGCGATGGGAAAGGCGATGAGAGAGGCGCATGGAGAAGAGCGCCACCAGCAGCAGCAGATTCATGAAGGCGATGATGATCGAGGGATGCGTCAGGCTGATCGAGTGGCTGGAGGCGATCGCCGCCCCGCCGGTGGCGAGGCCGGCCATGAGCAGCGCCGTGGCGATGATCAGCGAGCGCTCGGTGATCAGTTCGAGCAGTGGCAGCGCCGGTAGACGGAAGGCCCGCTGGCTGGCGCGCTTGAGCTGGCGCACCGCCAGCAGGTACAGGCCACCGGCACCGCCGGCAACCAAGGCCACCGCCAGGTGCGTGGCCATGCACACGCTGTGCAGCACGACCATGGCATGGGCCGAGCTCTGCTCCACGGCATGCGGCCGCACCAGCCCCGCCATCGCCAGGAGGATCGCCATGCAGCCCACCGGCAGCACCAGCAGCACGCGCGTCGGACCAGCGATGAAGCCGAGGGCAAAATGCAGCGCCGCCATCGCCGACCAGATCCCGAGCACGGCATAGGCAAAATCGTGGGGACCGTTTTCGAGCAGGCTCGCGACCAGCGCCACGGTCAGACCGCCGAAGCCCAGACCGAGCAGCCAGCCCACGCCCGCGGTCGCCACCCCGGGAGCCGCCCCCAACCCGCGCCAGCGCCGCACGGCCGCCAAGCAGTAGACGCTCCCAGCGAGGATCAGGGCGATAAGAGCGATGATATGCACAGTGAATGAGTATGTGCATGACCACCGCCGCGCCACCCCAGGGAAGGCGCGGGGACTTCCTTACCCGTGGCCTGCTGTTGTTGACCAGAGTGTTGACCAGCGTGTTGACCAGCGTGTTGAGAAGAGTCGCTTCCGCATCTTTTACGGTCAACGTATCAGCATCGATCATTCATTTCCCATCTGGCATGCCAGGCGGGCGAATTCGTGGTCACGGCGATGGCCCAGACCCACGCCTTCAAGGCCGCCGAGCCCTGACTCAGGGCACCTGCCGCCTCACTTCTCGCGGTTGGCGATGCGCTTCTTGCGCACGTTTTCCTTGATCGCGAGTTTGACGATCGCGCGTGGCTCGGCGAAGGTCAGGGTGCGGTTGGTGATGATCAGACCGGTCAGGTCCGGTGGCGTGATCTGCCCGCGGACCATACCCATGCAGTACTTGATCGATTTCACATCGACATAACCGGTTTGGAAAACCGTGATCTGATCGCCCGGCTCAATGGTGTTGTTGGGGCGGATGAGGGTCAGGATGCCGGCCAGCACGCCGACGCGATTCCAGCGGCCGATGACCACCGCGAAGCCGAAACGCCCTTCCTGGAAGATGTCCCAGTACATGCCTTCTTCGAGTTCGGTGGCATTGGTGGGGATGAAGGGGAAATCGGGCATGGGATCCAGAACGTAGGAAGATCGTGGGGCTTAAAAAAGTCGGGACTGCGGATCCGCGTGGGGACCCGCGTCAGAACCAGCCAGCACTGGCAGGCCGAGGTGCACATACCCCTGGGTAGTGATCTGCCGCCCAGTAGGGGTCTTCAGCAGGTAGCCACCTTGGATCAGGAACGGCTCGTAG
>JBILBP010000047.1:0-11716 GCA_044353645.1 Planctomycetota bacterium
CAGTGAGGTGAGGTGATGCGCAGGATAGATTTTCCAGCATGCGTGACGCGTCGCGCGACACTCTGCAGCAGGAGCGGCCAGCTGACAGGTCCTTCACGATGCGTGGTCGGCGACAGTTGCCTGATGTACATATTCCACCAGGTAAAGATCAATGCGACCAAGCCAGCCATGCGTTGGTTGCGCGCTTGGTCTTGGGTGGTAAAGCCGCCCGAGGCCCAATCATTTTTCAGATCGGCAAAGGTGTTTTCGCTATCAGCGCGATCGCGATAGAAAGACTCCCCGGCAGACTCCCCGGCAGACTCCCCGGGAAAGCGGCAACGAAATCACGGATCTGATCGCGGACCCGCCGATAGTGCCCGAGGGCCTCATCGGGAGTACGGGCGGCCTTCTCGAGCTCAGGTGGATCCTCGAAGCCGACATGGACGACGCGCGTCTGACCGCCCGAAAAATGCGGACAGGTCTCATGGGCGTGGCCGCAGACGGTCACCACGAGGTCGAGCCTGACCCCAGTCGCGAGCACGCTCGCCAAGGTCTTCGAAGTCTGATGTAACGTCGGATCGATACCGACCTCGCGCATGACCTCGATCATCCGCGGATTGAGGCCCTTGGCGATGGTCCCCGCCGAATAGGCCTGGTACCGGCCACCGTGGAAGGCACGGCACCAGGCCTCGCCCATCTGCGAGCGGCAGGAATTCCCGGTACAGAGGAAGAGGATGCGAGTAGGGACGGTAGTCATGTTCGGTGGCGGATCATGTGGCCCTTGCCCTATTTTCAATAATCTGAAATTATGAAAATGCCGAGACGTCCGCCACCCGCCTGTTGTCCACCCCAGGCGCTCAAGATCCGCAAAGTGCCCAGACTGGTGGCCACCACCGAGCACGTCGCCGCCTTCAAGGCCCTCGCCCATCGCGGACGTCTGCAAGTATTCTTCCATCTCGCCAACGCCGGCGAAGCCCAGGCGGTCAACGATATTCAGGCGGCACTTGGTCTGCCCGGTCCGACCCTCTCCCATCATCTGCAGCAGCTTGAGAAGGTCGGACTTATCGAGCGCGTACGCGACGAGCGCTTCATCCGCTCAACGGTACGTCGCGAACTGGTCACCGATCTCGTCCGTCTGCTCACCGCCTGCTGCTGAGACATCATGCCCGACCACGTCTCCTTTCCCCGCCAATTGACCGCCGAAACGCTTGGCACGGCCCTGCTTCTGGCGATCGTCGTCGGCTCCGGGATCATGGCCGAACGCCTCGCGGGCGGCAACGTCGCCATCGCCCTGCTGGCCAATGCCCTGGCCACCGGCGCCGGATTGGTGGCCCTCATCCTCACCTTCGGCCCGATCTCGGGCTGTCATATCAATCCCGTGGTCTCGGTGGTCATGGCCAGCCGGGGCGCGCTGCCTTGGCGACGCGTACCTGGCTATGTCCTGGCGCAGGGTCTTGGGGCGGTGCTCGGCACCTGGCTCGCACACCTGATGTTCGACCTTGAGGTGCTGCAGGTCTCGACCCACGTCCGCCATGGTCCCGGGCAATGGCTGAGCGAAGCGCTGGCGACCTTCGGACTCATCGGCGTGATCTGCGGAAGCTCACGCACGACGCCACTGCTCACCCCCTTCGCGGTCGCTGCCTACATCACCGCCGCCTATTGGTTCACGGCCTCGACCTCGTTCGCCAACCCGGCCGTGACCCTGGCGCGTTCGCTGACCGAGACCTTCGCCGGCATCCGCCCGGTGGACGCCTGGGTCTTCATCGGCATGCAGATCCTGGGGGCCGCCGCCGCCACGGGGCTGTTCGCGTGGCTGTGCCCACCGCCACGTGAAGCTCAACATTCGCCTAAGCCCGACCGGCCGTAACAAATTTTGCGACTTCACTGCCTACAGCCGCATCCGACTGTTACCTCGTGGGCCAACTGCGCCCCTCACTAGCACCCAGCACATCCCTGCCCGGATCATCCATGCCCCTGCTCGACCTGCCTCTCGCCCAACTAAAAACCTATGCCGGCAGCAGTCCTCGCCCGGCGGATGTGGAGGCCTTCTGGGACCGTGGCCTGAGCGAGCTTGCCGCCACCGCTCCCGATCTCAGCCTCACGCCCGCAGCACAGCAGTTTCAGGGCACGGAATGCTTTGATCTCTCCTTCACCGGCAGCGGTGGTGCGCGTGTCTATGCCAAGTTCCTGCGCCCCCGCCAGCGTCAGGGCAAGGTCCCCCTGGTCATCCGTTTCCACGGATATTCGATGAATTCAGGTGAGTGGTTCGAGCACCTCGGCTGGGTCGCCCAGGGCTATGCCGTGCTGGCCATGGATTGCCGCGGCCAAGGCGGCCGTTCGCATGACAATCAGGCGGTGAAGGGCTGGACTCTAACCGGTCACATCGTGCGCGGCCTGGAAGAAGATACTCCGGATCGATTGTATTACCGCCACGTATTCCTAGACACGGCGCGGATAGCAGGAATCGGCCTGGCGATGCCCGAGATCGATGCCGCCCGGGTCTTCGTCTACGGCGGCAGCCAGGGCGGGGCTCTGGCCATCGCCTGCGCGGCTCTCGAGCCGCGGGTAGCCAAGTGCGCAACCGTGTATCCCTTCCTGACCGATTACCGCCGGGTGTGGAACATGGATCTCTGCAAAGACGCCTACAAGGAATTCAATGAATGGTTCCGGCGCTTCGATCCGACCCACGCCCGCGAGGACGAGGTCTTCACCCGTCTCGGCTATATCGATATCCAATGGCTGGCCCACCGCATCAAGGCCCGCACCCTGATGTTCACCGGCCTCGCGGATAGCGTCTGTCCACCCAGCACCCAGTTCGCCGCCTATAACAAGATTACCGCCGCCAAGGACGTGGTCATCTATCCCGACTTCGCCCACGAGCACCTGCCCGGACATCTCGATACGGTCAGCCAATTCTTCGCCAGCTGAAGAATCGAGCCGCAACCGGCGTGCTGATCGCCAGCTCATGAAGAGCCATCGCAGTGATGCACGGATCGCCCGCTCCCGAACTCCGTGGCAGGAGCGGGCGATCCATGAAGGCGTCTGAACACGAGGAGAATTTCGCCTGGGCCCGGACGACCTTCACGGTTCGCGCCAGAGCTTGAACGCGACATGCCGCCGCCACGCCGGGCTGATCAGGGTCAGGGTCCCCCCGTCGTGTGCGAGGTGCTGGCGGGTGAGCACGGTGCCGGTGTCGGCATTCCACCATTCGAGCTGCATCTTCCCGGGGCCGACGATCCCCGGTACGGTGATGCGGACATCCGCCCGCGCCGCGGCCTCGCCCCCGTAGGTGCCCCAGTGCTCATCGAGGACATACCCGAGCAGACGGCCCGGACGCTGCCAGGCCTTAGCCCAGAGCGGCGGGGCCTCGGCGCCCTCGACCTGCAGGCTGACGCCCCGGGCCTGCGCCCCGCGCAGATCCTCGCCGGCGCTGAAGGCGCGGATGGCGCGATAGCCCTCGAACCAGCCGCTCTGATCGAGGACCTCGAACCACCAACACATCGGCGTACCGGCGTGGCCCGAAACCAGGCCGACAAACGGTGCGCTGGCGGTCTCGGCATGCAGCTGCTCGCGACTGCCGCCGTTCCACTGCGCGCCGTACTCGGTGACCAGCACCGGTTTCCCGGTCTTGGCCAAGCCGCGTTTGGGATCGAGCGTGCTGGCCCGCAGCAGCTCGGCGAGCAGATTGTCATCGTGATAGGCGTCGATGGTCGCGAGATCGATGTTGGGCAGGGCGATCACCGAGGTGTCGACGTTGCCGTAGGTGCCGCTCCAATGGGTGGTGATGAGATGCGCATAAGGATCGAGTTCACGCCAGCGCTTGCTCGCGCGTTCATGCCAGGCGAGGGTTTTCCCGCGCATGTTGGTGAGATCGATCTCGGTCCATAGTTTCCAGCACGCCACCCCCGGGTGGTCGCCCCAGCGAGCGATGAGGTAGCGGCGATAGCGTTCCTGAAAAGCCAGCGCCCGCGGATCGGTGAACAGGTCGGCGGCCTTGTCGAGCCAGCCGCCGTTGCTGCGCTCATAGGGATGGAGCTTCCACTCCGATGCGCACCAGTCGCTGCCCTGGCCGAGATGGTTCACCGCCAGCACGATGCGGACCTCGCGCGCCCAGGCGTCATCGAGCAGCGCATCGAGCTGCGCGGCATTGCCCTGATTGTAGCGTCCGGCGCCGGCGAAGCCCGGTCGGTAGGCGCTCCACTCGATGCCAAGATTCCACGCCGCCATCCACACCTCGGCGAGATTGGCGCCGGCCCCGGCGAAGCGCTCGAGATAGTTGGCGTAGGCCAGCTGACCGCGCTGCGGCGTCAGCTGGGTCTTGAAATACTCGTTCGAGCGCAGGTCGGTGACCGCATGCAGGTTGATCCCCACCGGCCAGTGGAAGGCCCCATCGACGGCGAAGAAACGCGGGTCCTGCTTATCGACGCGCAGATAGCCATCCCAGGCCGAACCCTCGACGCGCAGCGCCAGATCGCTGCTGACGGTGGCCCCGCTGCGCCAACGGGCGGTGAGCCGGCAGCGCCAGTCACCGGGAATGCGCGGCCGCCAACGCAGGTGGAAGGCGGGGTCGCCGTCAGCGCGAACCACCACGCGATCTCCGCCATCGCGGATGGAGCTGGGCACCAGGTAGAAACCGGCGACGCGTTCGCTGCGTCCATCCGGTCCGCTGAACTCGGCATCGAGGGTGAATTCTTCAGGATCGTAGGGGTCGGCGGGAAAGGGCTGGGGTAGGCAGGACAGCTCCCAACGCTTGCCGGTGGACAACACTGCCCCGTCGCTGCGCAGGCCGAGCAGGCGCGCCGGGGGCGAGGACGGACTGGCAGCGCTCAGGGCGTCGACACGGATCCGCACCGGGCCGCCGCCGCCCTTGGCCGACCACAGATGGAATCCGGCGCGCTCACTGCGGGCGGCGCTGTCGGCATTCCAGTTCGGATCGCCAGCTGCCGATGCCACCACCGCATCGGGGTCGAAGGTCATCGTCAGCTGATGATGTCCGGGGGTCAGCGGGACCGGCCACGCCACCTGGTACCAGCTCTCATGGCGATCGCGCAAGTAAGCAAGGATGCCGAGATCACCCGGGGCATCCGCGGGAACCTCGAGCTCGACGCTGAGGGTGCAGGGACCGGGACCGCTGAGGGCTACGGGAAAGTCTCCGCCCAGCCCGGCGGCGACCTGCACCGTGCCGCTGGTACGCGCATGCCCAGCACCCACCAGCTCGCCGTGCCGCACGTCGACGCTGACCTTGCCGGAATCACCGAGACGGACCCGCGCCCCGCCGTCGATGCGCAGGGCGCCTTTTCCCGCCAGCGTGGCGATGGTCGAGGCGGCCGCGGCGGTGACCTCGAGACTGCCGCCGTCGAGGCTGATGACGCCCGCCGCCCGGACCTCGCCGACGCTGAGCGCATGCGCGCCGCAGACGACCCTGGCGCCGGCGGCGATCTCGAGCACGGGCACGCTGAGGTCCGCCTCCAGGCGCAAGGTGCCGCGCAGCACGCGCAGCGGTCCGGAGCACGACGCCCCCGGCTGCCAGACGACGTCCGGTCCGGCGAGCTCGAGGCCACCCGGACCAGCGATACGGGCCTGCACGGTGAGCTCTTGCGCACCCGTCAGCATCACCTGGGACGGGCGCACAAAAGCCGCTGCGGGCACCACGTGTAGGCCATCTAATTGACCGGCGCTGTGCAGCGCATCATTCCACAGCAGGCTGACATAATTGTCGCCCCAGCTCTCCTCGACCTGGATGCGGTAGCGATAGAAGCCGCGCGGCACCGCCCGGTGCAGGACCTGCATGCCCGCCGCCTCGGTACCCCAGCCATTGAAAGCCCATTCGCCCGCTCCGACCTGGCCATCGCCATCGCGGTCGAGCCACATGCGGCTGCTGTTATCGCTGCGGGTGGCGAGGTCGACCTGATCGGCCTCGACCCGCAGCCAGCCGTCGTACTGGATGGAGACTCCGTCCCAGTTGCCATCCGTTCCGCCGACGCCCCAGGCCTTCCGTTCCGCCGGCGTCCCCCACCGCGCGTCGGGCAGATGGATCAGGCGATCCTCGCGCCGGCCGGCGATGGGTTGCGCCAAGCGCCAGTCATCCTGTTTGGTGTTGCGCAGGCTCGTGGCGACGAAGGTCGCCTGGGGCGGGGTCGGGAGCACCGCGCCGGTGACGATGCTGCCCGCGAATACGCGCGGCGTGCCTTGCGCGTAGACGCGCAGCGTGCCGTTGAGATGCACGGGGACGCGCAGATTACCGCCGGCCAGTGCGAGTTCGGCATCGTCCAGCGACAGGGGTTCCGTACCGGTCAGATCAGCGCTGAGCTGCAGACGCTGGGCGGCGGCTTCACCGGCTTCACCGGAGGTGAGCAGCCCGACACCCAGGATCGCCAACAGCAAGCGGACTCCGTGCATGTCATTCCTTCCCCAGGTCGGCGGGCGCGTGGCGGAAGCATTATGCCGATCTGGACGTACGCCACTGGCGACGAGCGTTTCCTGAAGCCCCTCGTCTGCCCATTGGCCACAGCAGCAGAGGCGGCAAGTCAACGACGGCCCTAAGCCTGCCTCATAGGCTCAGCACGGGGTCGGGTAGTGTGTATTGTACAGGCAGGCAAATAATACCCTTGATAGAATTGAAATACCTGAGTTGCCGAAACGCTCGCTTTCGCGCTCAAAGAGTTTTTTTTGGAACATCCGCCGTGCTCACCTTGGTGAGCGCTTCTACGTTCAAGGGACCCCGTGAACCATGATCTTGCCCTCGTTCGCCACTAACTGCAGCAGAGTCGCCGTCAGCTTATTCCTGGCCGTCGTCGTTCTTTCCCCGACCTTCGGCGCCGAACCGCCACCACCGGACACCGTTGCCGGATTGTCAGCGCCATCGGCCGAGGTGATGTCTGCGAAACTGCGGGCGGCCCTCAACACGGCGGATTTTCCGGCGCACATGGAGCGCAAACCCGGCTTTCCCCTCGCGCGCACCTATCGCTCCCGCGTCGACGGCCGCTTGCTGCAGATACACGTTAAGATCATTGAAGCTCCCCAGGAATTCTGGACGCAGTACGGAATCACGGGGGATCACCCGCAGCATCTGACTGCCGATGGCTTCCTGAAGATCCTGGAAAATGACTTGGCACATGACGCTCAGAGGGTCTATGATTCGACCATCACCGTGGCGCCTCTTGGGCAAGGAAGAGACGATGATCTCAACCATTTTTCCTACATAAGAGGCTATAAACTGATCGCTGATCGACCGGATCCGATCATATCCATCCTCAATTTCGGACGCTTCGTCAACGTCTCTGCCGAAGCCTGCGAGGGAGGATTCATTCTGGCCAGGGTCCATGCCGCTATGACCTCGCTGAGTGGTGTACAAACAGTCTGTTTCACTTGGTCGATCAATGGCGTCCATTTGGTTTTTCCGACCGAAGTTCCGCAGGTGCTGATTGCGGAGGCGGAGGTCGCGCCGGACACCCGGTTGGCCCACGGTGAAATCCTTGCGGTTCCACTGCGATTCCGTCTACAGTGGGGTTCAGTTTTCTTCTACGACTCCGTTCCCAACCACGCCGTCATGAAGGGCCCCGATCCTCAGACTCCGGTTCCACTCATGATGTTCCTTTCGGTGGAGACGCTCGGGGCTCAGGGGAATTCCGTGAGCGGAACAGCGGACGCGAGCGGACTCAGTGAGTTCTAAGCATCCGGATCGCTCACGTCGCCGAGGTCCAAGGGTGTCCATCGAGGAAACCGTCCTCGATGGTCATTCCGCTCCGGATTTTGAGGACCCCGAGGTGGCGTCCAGATGGCATCCGCCGGCTGCGGGCTGCGGAGGCCTCGCCCCGCAGTGCACGCGCGACCCGCGGTGGCGGACCCGGGGGGCCCACGATGCGCATGATGGCATCCGCAAGTTTCCATTCGCGAACGCTCGCTAGGCTGTTACTCATGCCCGTCAGTGCCCGTACCACCGCCGGCGTCACCACGCCGCGTGTCCGCAGCCCGCAAGCCCCCGCTGCCCGTGCGGAGTGGACCTTCCTGACCAACCATGCCCATGTCCTGATCTGCCTCGCGGTCGACGGCGAGCAGCGTATGCGCGACCTCGCCACCCGCGTCGGCATCACCGAGCGCACGGTGCAGCTGATCGTCGCCGACCTCGTCGAAGGCGGCTTCATCGAGGTGCAGAAATCAGGGCGCCGCAATCGCTATGTGGTGGTGCGCGGCAAACCCCTGCGCCACCCCGTCGAGGCCCATCGCCGCATCGATGATCTGCTGGTCCTCGGTACCTGACCTCGGAAGCCCCCTACCCGCTACAGGTAGCCATCGCGGCGCAGCTGTTCGAGACCGCCGCGGCTCTCGTGATCCTGGAGTCGACCGCTGCGCTCGGCGATGTCCTTGAGGATAAGACCTCACGCAGGCCGAGGTGCTCGGAAGCCTCGTGCCCGAGCACGGCCACGCCCACTGGCAACCGAAGGCCGCCAAAATCCTGCGCAATGTAGTCCGTGGCAGCGCAGCCCGGATAGTTCCCGCGGATTCTGTCAGGATTCCAATCCCATCGCCGTTCTCCGTTTCGGGCTTCTCCGCTTGGGGACCTGGCAGGACATCACCTGGGAGGATCGGATTCTCCAATTATCTGGATGGAGAACGGGCGGGATTATGAGGGCTATTCCTAACTCGAGCCGGCCTAACGCGAGCCGGCCTTCCGCGAGCCGGCCTTCCGCGAGCTGGGCGAGATGTTCAATCCGGCCTGCTCCTCTCGACGCCGGAGGCCGAAAAGCCTGCTCCATATCAACCGCTGGGCTACAGATCACTTCCACATAGCCTGAGGACCCCTTCAGAGATGGAATCGCTATGCCTCGTGCCCCGAAGTCCGCGCTCGCCTACGCCCTCAGCCCAGAAGCCTTGACCCTCTGGGCTGAGATTCTGACCCGCGCCGAAACCCTCCGCGAGCTGGCCCCGTGGCAGTGGATCAATGGCACCAGCCTGCTCGGCGTCCGTGATCAGGTGAGCGGCGAGATCGACTGGTGCAGCATCATGGGCCAGGGCGGCCAGACCTTCGGGGTCGCCATCTATCGCGGCGAGGCAGGTCTGCGCAGCCTCCAACACATGATCGAACACGGCCCTGACGAGTTCGATGCCATCCTCCAGCAGACCGCCCACGTGCTGACGTTCAACGACCGGAACGGCATCACGAAAGACATGGCCGTGATCATCAAGGCCTGTGATCGGCGGTATCGTGGAGCGAATGCCTGGCCTGAACTGATCATCCATGACCCCGGCTTCTTTCCGATGCCGCCCCGCGACGTGGCGACGCTCCGGCGCACGATAACCGTGCTCGACTGTCTGTTCTGCATGTTCATCAATGCGACCAAGAACCCCGGCTGGGACATGGCGGATGACCAGGACCGGGCCTGGGTCGCGCTGCCCGAGACTGATGGCAAGACGACGATCGTCCGGCAGGCCATTGCGGTGGTCCCTCCGCTGCCCCTGCCGGTCATCCCGGTCGACGAAGTGAGCGTCGGACGCATCCGTGCCCGGCGCCGCGCCGCGGGCAATCCTGTGTTCATCGATTGGTTCCCCGGCGATGCGGTGATCGATGGCCCCGACGCCGCCGGTCGCCCTTATTTCGCCATGCACCTGCTCGCCTTCGACATGAGCACGGGTATGCTCCTGGTCGCGGAAGTCAGCCGCTTCGCCACCGTCTGGACAGAAATAGCCCAGTTGCTGCTGCGGATCAGCGAACAGGGTGGCGTACCAAGCCAGGTGTGCGTCCGCCGAACCGAGGCCCTCACCATTCTGGGACCGCTGGCCCAAGCCTTGGGCACCAAACTCACGGTGCAGAAGAACACGGCGGAACTGATCCGTCACTTCCGCAACCAGCTCCAGGCGTTCACAGGATGAAGAGCTCCATCCCCGCTGATATCCCAACCGTGCTGGAACAGGTCCGCGCCCTGGGCTCGTTCGTCGGCTGGGACGGCAAGACCGTCTTGACGATCGACGAGAGCAAAACGCACTGCGCACCCGGCAACGCCGTCCAAGCGAAGGGCCGCCTCTGCGGCAGAGGCGGGAGTATTGACCTCGTTTCTGCAAGGCATTGTCGAAGCTAGAGAGGCTTCCTCACTCGCCATGGAGCAGATCTTGAAGCGCCTGGTGGGGTCCTGCCGCAAGCGGTGACCGCGAGGAGAAGGAAAAGGTGGAGATCACTGTTGGTGATCGGCGTCCCATCAGCTATGCCCGACCCTGAAGGAATTGGCGCTGGTTTGCCGCGTCTGCCATTGCGGGGAATGTTCAAGGCTTTCTTGGCGAACAGAGCAGAGTCCATCGACTGGCGGTGGGACTGGATGAACTGGAGGCAAGATTCGAACGTGCGCCCAGCTCGCGGCACAGCCGCTCCCGTCGTGCGGCGCGAGCCATGCCCATGGCTCGCGTCCCCTGCGGGGATGCCCGCACTCCCCTCTTCCACCCCGGTTGGTCGGAGAGGCCGCCTCTCGGATCTTGTCGGTCCGACCAAACGAAACAGCCCACCGCGTGAGCGGTGGGCTGTTTCGTTTGGTCGGACCGACAAGATTCGAACTTGCGACCTCTTCCACCCCAAGGAAGCGCTCTAATCCAGGCTGAGCTACGGTCCGGCGCGGGGGAGGGGTTGTAAACCCGACCCCCTAGGCGTCAAGACGCAGGCTTGGCTTCCTTACTTGGGAGCGAAGGCGGCAAGGGCTTGCGAGGCGGCGGCGTAGCCGGGAACCTGGTCGAGCGGGGCGAGTTTCACCAGTGCCAGGACCATTTCCTTGTTGTCCAACACCGTCTGCAAGGTGCCGGCCAGGGGCAGGCCTTTGAAGCGTTCGCTCAAGCTGGGGCCGGTACCCGAGGCCAAACTGCCGAGAATTCCCGTGGCCGCCGGGGCATGACCCTGGCTGAGGCCGGTGACTTCGGATTTCAGGGTGCTGGCGGCATCAACCTGGCCCTGCGCGGCGGCGACCTTGCTCTTGGCCATGGCACCGGCAAAGGGCAGAGAAGCGGCTTGCTGAGCCAAGCTCAAGCTGCTGTTCGCCTGGCCGAGAAGCTGTTCGGAGAGACCCCCGAGGTTCTTCAAGAAGGCCACATCCACAGCCGGCGCCGCGGCCGTCGTATCGGCGGCAACCGCAACCGCGACGGGCGCACCAAGCATTGCGAGGGTAAGAGAAGCGAGGACCAAGAGATTGCGCATAAGTAGGATCCGGGACGGTGAACGAAGGAAGAGCTTACGTCGTCGACCTTCGCCGCCAATCGCTTGGTTGCCCGCAGGTCACAATTGACCCGGTCCAGGTCGCGGTCGTAATCAGAACCATTGTCGGTCGGTCGTCGCGGACTCCTGAGCAACAGCCATCTGCATGCGCTATCGCCTTCGCATTTGGCATAGCGCTATCCCTCTAGCGTCCCTGGGGTCCGGCCTAGCATCAATAGCCATGGGTTTCCAAGGTCAGCTCAGCTCCGTTCAGCTCGCAGATTTATTTCAAACGCTGTACATGAATCGGCAAACCGGCACCTTGTCGGTGAACGATTCACAGGGCACAGTCCACGTCTACTTCGATCAGGGACAGATTGCCAGGTGCACCGCGCCGCTGGTCGAAAGCGTTCCGTTTCTGATCACCACGGTCGTACGCAAAGGGCTCATCCCCCAGGATCGTGCCGACGAGATCACCCAACGCCTGCGCCAGACCAATCAGCCCCTGCGCGAGCTGCTGCTGGCTTCCGGGCTCGTCCATGTGACCGAACTCGACGAGATCTCCGC
>JBILBP010000315.1:0-3484 GCA_044353645.1 Planctomycetota bacterium
GCCCACTGCCGCCAGACCCAGCCAGTTGGGCGGTAGGGGCATGCCCAGCGGTCGGGCATTGAAGGCCGCCCACAGGTAGGTGCCTATGCCCATGAGCAGGTCTCCAGGCAGCAGGTCTCCACGCAGTAGGTCTCCACGTTTAGAGGGTGGCCGTGATGCCGCGACGTTTGAGTGCCTGCCGGAGGAGTTCGATCTCCGGACCATGATCGGGGGCCTTGGTCTTGGTCTCGTTGGCCTGCTCGAGTTCGTGCTCGCAACGCTCCTTGAGCTCGCGCACGACCTCGGTGAGGGCATTGCTGGCCTCGCTCCCGCCGAGATCGTCGAGGATCATGATCAAGGACAGGCGCAGAGTCTGTTCATTGGTCGGCAGGCCGTTGATGCGCTTGGCGATGACCGGCGACCAGCGCTCGGGGTGATCGGCGCGCAGCACCGTCAAGGCCCGTGCCGGCCAGCCGGGAGAGATGCGTCCCGCGGGCAGGCCGAGGACCGCATCGAGTAGCGGCGCGAGGTCTTCGACCGGCCACTGGGCGAGGGTCCCGGCGTCGATCTCCATCGCCGGGTCATGCAACGCGGCGAGGAACGCATCGCGCTCGCCAAGGTGGGCGATCTCGGTGCGGTGATCGCCCAGCCACACCCGCCACGCCTTGCCGGGAGCGGCGCCGTAGCCGGTGATGGCGCGCAGGGTATCGGCTGCCATCGTCCGCACGTCGCCGCTGGCGTCGCCGTCGGCGAGCTCGACGAGCGTCGCCACCGCCCGGTAATCGCCGCTGGTTGACAGCCCGCGTACGGCGAGGAACTGCGTCCAGGCGGAGGCTTCTGGGGCCCGTCCGGCACGATCGGGATCGGCGGCGATGCCCGTCAGCGGCGGGCACAACCGCCTATCGCCAAGGTTGACGACAGACTCCAGCAAGGCGTCGCGGCGGGTATCCTTGAGCGTGCCGAGGAGGGCGATGATCGTCGGTAGCGAGCTGACGCGGGCGGTGAGCACGCTAAGGGTCTCGCGCATGGCGCGTTTGACGAGGTCGTCGGGTTCGTTGTCTTGGCGGGTGAGCGGCTCGAGGGCGCGGATGTCGGTGCTGCCCACCAGGCTCTTGGCGGCGGCTTCGCGGATCTGCGATTCGGGGGCCTGGAGGAGTTCGAGCTGGCGTAGGAACACGTCATTGCCGCTGCATTGCCCGAGGGCCAGAGCCGAGAGCTCGCGGACTCGCGCTTCCCGATCGCGTGACAGCCTGAGAACGAGGGGAACCGGTGTTGAGCCGCCGATACCGGCGCAGACCTGCACCAGACGCGCGCGCAGGCGCCAATCGCGATCCTCGGCGAGCACCGTCAGATCGTTGATGACTTCCGGATGGCGGCCGCCTTCGAGGATCAGCGTGCGAATGGCTTTGGCCTGCGCGCGCGGATCCTCGCCGGTGAGGTCGCCGAGGGCCACCGACCAGGGTTTGTCATTCGTCGGTTTGCTCGGCGATACCCAGCCGGCGAGGGTTTTCGCCGCCCCGATCATGTCCATTCCGTGGACCTCGCCGCCGTCGCCGGTGGGTTCGGCGGCGTTCGCCGGGGCCCCCGCGACCACAACGCTCAAAGCTAAGAAAAGGGGAAGTCCGTTACCGCGCATGGGCCGAATCGTGGCCAGCAGTCGCCGAGCCGGAAGGGGAAACCGCCCGCGCCCTTGCCCGCAGTGACAATGGTGGACACTGCAGCGCTTTCCTGCCGTGCTATTGGCACGGTAGCAGGTTGAGCTTACTTCGCCTCCCTCCTCTCTCTCGCCTCTCTCGCCTCTCTCGCCTCTCTCGCCTCTCTCACCTCTCTCACCTCTACTCCCCTCTACTCCCCTCGAAGGACTTTTCATGAGCGCCATGTTCGGCACCTGGATCGGCAGCAACGCTGCCGGCGTTTGGCACCCGCAGATCGATCCCGCGTTGGTTGATGATCCGCGTTTCCCCGCCCTCCTGGCTGCGGCCAAGGGTGGCGTGGACTTCAGCGGCGCGGTGGTGCTGGTCACCGGCGCCTCCGATCCGCATTCGATCGGCTATGCCATCGCCCGCAATTTCGCCCAGGGCGGAGCCAAGGTCGTGATCACCGGTTCACGTGATCTGGCGAAGATCACCGCCACTGCCGAACAGCTGGTGGCCGAAGCCGGCGCCGGCAGCGTGCTCCCCGCCCAGGTCAACCAGGGCGACTTACCCCAGCTCGACCAGCTCCTTGAGCACCTCAAGGCGCAGAACCTCGCCCTGACCCACGTTTATCCGTTCGCGGCCATCAACCACCCGGCGTTATTCGTGGGCATCAAGCCCGACGACTACCTGCGGGTGTTCAGCGTCAACGTCTTCGGTGTCTACCACCTTTGCGGCCAGCATGCACGGCGGGCGCCGCGCAGCGCACCGTGGTATGTCTGTGTGCCGTTGTCGCCGAATGATGGCCGTCTGCAGGGTTCGGGCCTGTATCCCGCCACCAAGCAGGCTCTGCTGCCGATCGTCATCCAGGGCCAGAACGAGGTCGGCGACCGCCGCAACGGCCACTACATCGGCATGTCGATCGCCTGGACGCGTTCGGCGCTGATGAGCGGGCTCGACGCCGGCGTCGAGGCCGCCAAGGCCCAGGGCCTGCAAGTCTACGAGACCCGCGACACTGCCGACGTCGCGACCCTTATCGGCACCCCCGGAGCTCAGGTTCTTAAGGGTACCGTCGTCGACGCTGCCGGCGGTTTTGGACGGGTCGCAGCCAAGGACATGGCCAAGGTCTTCGGGGCCCACTGAGGTGCTCCTGGCCCTGCTGCTGACGGCGCTCATCGGCGGGGTGCTTTCGCTGATCCTGACGCGGTTGGCGATGTTCCTCGCGCCGCGACTGGCGTTCCTCGATCGCCCGGGCGCGGAAGCCCATAAGCAGCAGGCGCGGGCGATACCCTATGGCGGAGGCCCGGCAATGGCCGTGGCTCTCGCCGTGGCTCTACCGGTGGGCCTGTGGGTCTTCGCCGCCCGGCCCAATCTCATCGCGGCGGTGACCGTCGATCACGGCCCCTTGTGGCCGGTGTTCGTCGGCGCCGCGGTGCTCCTCGGACTGGGAGCGATCGATGATCGCAGGCCCCTACGGGCGCGGCCGAAGCTGGTGGTCCAGGCGGCAGTGTGCGCGCTCGCGGTGTGGGGTAGCGATCTCGCCATCGACAGTCTGCGGCCCTGGCCGGTGCTCGCCTATGGTCTGGCGTGGGGCTGGCTGGTGGTGGTCAGCAATGCCTACAATCTGCTTGATCATGCCGATGGCATGGCCGCCGGTTGCGCCCTGATCTCGGCAGTGGTGTTGCTCTCGGGCAGCTTGTGGGCCGGTGATGTCACCCTCGCTCTGCTGTGGATGGCGCTGATCGCGGTCCTCGGCGGATACCTGTGGTGGAATCGACCACCGGCGCGGGTCTACATGGGCGATGCCGGTAGCCTGCCGCTCGGTTTCCTCATCGGCGTCGGCACGCTCAGCGTGACCTTTTGGCCCGCGG
>JBILBP010000317.1:0-3480 GCA_044353645.1 Planctomycetota bacterium
CTGCGTTTTCTTCGTGGCCGGTAAAGGCTGCAGCGTTTACGAGGATCGGCCGCGGCAATGCCGGACCTGGCCTTTTTGGCGGCGGAATCTCGAGAGTCCCACGGAATGGGCGGAAGAGGCCCGGGAATGCCCGGGAATGGACCGTGGCGAGGTCCATCCGGCGGCGACGATCGCGGCCATGGCTGCTGATGATGGCTTGCCGTGAAGGTACCGAAATTAAATCAACCCGTGCAGACACTGGGGGTTGCGGGAATGCTCGGATGACCCATTCGCCCTTTGACAGTCGGAACGGGATCATCTATGGTCCCCGGGCCAGAGGGCTGTGGCAGTAATCGCATTTCGATGTGATTCGATTTCCGGCGGTCTTCCTGAGGTTGTTGCTTGCTTCGCCGGCTCTTTGCTCCGTTCGTTGTTTTCTTTTAAGTCTGCTGCCGCTCACGACCGGGTAACCGCTTCATGATCATCATCAACCTGCTGCCGCCCGAGATGCGCAAGAAACATGGGAATACCAATCCCATGATTTATCTCCTTGCCGCCTGTTATTTCGCAGCGCTGATTCCAGCAGGGACCTGGGCGTGGCTCAAGTATGACCGTCTTCCGCATGCAAAAGCGGTTCTCGAAGAAGCCAATGCCGATCTTGAGATGCGGACTGCGGCGGCGGCGAAGGTCGAGGCCCTCGAGGCGCAGATTGCCGAGTTCCAGGCCCATCGTGATATGATCGTCGGTTTGCTGGCGCGGAAGATCTTCTGGGCGCGTACCATTGATGATTTCGCCAATCATCTCGATGGTCCTGGCGGCATGCCGTGGAAGGGCTTCGAGGTCTGCTGCACCGAGTTGAATATTCTGCCCTCCAGCGGCGGCTCGGTTGGCAAAGCCAAGGACGCTCTGGTCACTTCCGGTGTTCGCGGCCGCTACAAACTGGTCGGGGTCGAAGCCGATAAGGCTGGTGATTATGTACGTGATTTCTTGATCGGTACCGAATCCACCAAATTCTGGAGCGTTAACGGTTTCGTCGGCAAGCCGGAATTGAGCTACCGTGGGGATACGCCGGACTGGAAAAAGGGCATCGAGCGGGTCACGGTCGAGTTCACGCTGGATTGGTCGCGCACCAAGCGCATTGCCTCGTCGGCGAAGCCGGCCACGGGAGGCATGTGATCATGGCCGGTTCCAGTGTGTCTGCCCTTACTTCGCGCTTCAAAGCCCTGCCGCGAAATCAGCAGCTTGGCGTGCTGTTCGGCCTTCCGGCGGTAGTGGCGCTGACGTTCGGCTACTTTTCCTGGAAGGTCCTCGGCGAGCTCGGGTCCGATCCGACCATTCTGCCGTTGTTGCGTCGTGAAAACGTCGGTGTGTGGGCTGAGATCACCTCGGTCCAGGATCAGATCCAAGAGAAGCAAAAGATCATCGATCGAAAGGCGCAGATCGAAAGCACCCTGCGAGATCTGCAGGACGACATCGCCGCCGCCGAAGAACGCCTGCCCCGGGCGGCCGAAAAAGCCCAGATGCGTGAAGTCATCGAACGGCTCGCACGTGAGATCCCGACGGAACTGGGGAGCGTGAAGATCAAATCGGTGCGCATCAACGAAGCGGAGCCGCACACCGGTGGCAAACGTGGCGGTCTGAGTACGGTCACCTACCAGACGGAAGTCCAAGGGGACTTGAACGGTATCATCAAATACATTGATTCGATCGAGAAGAATACGCGCTTCATGGCGGTGAATCAGCTGTCCCTGCGCAGCGGCAACGTGGTCCTCGAAGCCGCTGACGGAAAGCCCAAGACCAAATTCGAACCGCATACGGTCAAGATGGATATCGTCACCTACGTCTACTCGACGGGCGGTAAGGAGAGGGCTCAATGATGCGCACTCTCGTCGTTCCGACGTTGTTGCTGATGTGTGGTGCGAACGCCTTCGCCGCCGATGCCGTTAAAATGCCCGCGCCTCATACAAACGTTAAAAGCGCTGAGTTGCGTCAGCTGGATCAAGAAGAAGCATGGGTCTTCGAGCCGGTCATCGGGCGCATCGATCCGTTCGTGGATCGGGAAGCGACCTTGAAGATCGAAGCCGATATCCGCCTCCAGCAAGAACAGGAATCGAAAGAGCAGGCCGGCTTAAAGGTCAATCCCAACGCTGACATCCTTGAATACGCCGTCGCCGAGCAGGCCCACATCGAGTCCCTGGTCATCGCCAAAAAATACGAAGAGGCGATCCGGATTGCGGAGCAAGCCTTGAAGCGCCTCGAGAAGCGTGCTGACCTACCGGAGATCCAGGCGGCCATGACCCGCGTTGCGACGGCCCGCGATCAGGCTGACGACGCCCTGACGCGTGACGAAGCCCAGGCTCAGTTCGACGGTCTCGCGCTCAAGATCGAAGGTGTCCTGTGGTCCGAGACCGGTACCCGCCTGGCGATCATCGCCGGCGAATCGCGGGCCTTGGGCGTCAATGAGCGGATCAAGGATTGCGTGATCATCAATATCGACACCGACCGCGTCGATTTCCGTTTTCATTATAAACGCAAGCGCTTCGAGTTCCCCCGCTATGTCGGGGAGAACACGAAGGTGACTGCGGCTAAATAACTTCCCGTCCAACCATTCGGGTTCCGTCCATGCGCTTGCGTACTCTTGTGATGTCCACTCTTGCCTTGGTGACCTTAGGGTCCTCATTGGTGCATGCTGCCGAGGCCTTGGCGGCACCTGCACCTGCCGGGGCCCCGGGTGGCGACTCCTCGTCGCAGCTCATTACCATCGAGACCAGCGATAAAGCCCTGGAAACCGTGCTGCAATGGATCAGCCGTCGGGCGGGTGTGAATATTGTCTGCAACGAGGTCGATCAGCCGCGTGTAACCATGCGCCTGGTCAACGTCACCTGGCAGGAAGCTGTGCAGCAGCTTGCCGCGAAGTATGACCTGGTGATCGAGAAGTCCTCCGATCGTATCTGGAATCTTACTCGTCCGCCCAAGGTGCGCATGGAATTCCAGGACGCGCGCCTTGGCGTGGTCCTCGAAGCCCTCGCCCGTCAGGCCAACGTCAACATCGTCTTCACCGACATCGATGCTGATAAGAAGATCACCATGACGCTCAATGGCGTGCCATGGAAAGAAGCCCTCGATGTCATCGTCAAGGACGCCGGTCTCGCCTGGATCCAGCGCGAATACAACATCATCCAGATCGTCACCCTCGACAAGCTGCAGAAGGATCTGGTGACGCGGATCTATCCGCTGAACTACACTCAGGCGGTCGATATCGATAAAGCTATCGCCGGACAGCTCGGCGATGGCGGTAAATCAGTGGTCGATGCCCCGAGCAACAGCCTGGTGGTGACCGCGACCCCCCCGGCACTCGATGCCATCGCCAAGGTCATCCAGTCCCTCGATGCCCGTACGCGTCAGGTGCAGATCGAAATGCGCTTCATCGAGTTCTCGAACTCGGATGTGCAGCGTGTCGGTTTCGATCCCGTGAACTTGGGCATGGATGTCGCCAACTTC
>JBILBP010000316.1:0-3480 GCA_044353645.1 Planctomycetota bacterium
CGATCCAGTCATCCCAACTCTTGATGATTTCGCGCGAGGCGGTGCCTCTCTGCGGCCCGAGGAAACCGAGATCTTCCAGATGCTCGACGAAGGACGTCGCCTTGTTGTAACCGACGCCCATCTTGCGTCGGAAGAAATCCGCACCGCTGCGATTGTAGCGGTACATGCACTGCACCGCTTCATGGAATTGCCGATCGCTGATCCATTCACTGCCGCTGGTGCCGGGGGCGGCGTCTTCACCATCTCCGCTCATGGCTACGGCACCGACCAGGACCTGGTCGTCGTAGGTCGGGGTGCCCTGGCTCTTGGCGTGCTCGACGATGGCTTCGATCTCCTTGTCCTTGAGCCACACGCCCTGACCGCGGATCGGAAAGCTGGTGCCCGGCATAAGGAACAGCATGTCGCCCTTGCCGAGCAGATTCTCGGCGCCGGAGACATCGAGGACCACGCGCGAGTTGGATTTGTCGACAACGCGGAAGCAGCAGCGGCAGGGCAGATTGGATTTGATCAGACCGGTGACGACATCGGCCGAGGGGCGCTGCGTAGTGAGAATCACATGGATGCCGCAGGCCCGACTCTTGGCGGCCAAGCGCACGATCGATTTCTCGACCTCTTTGTTGACCATCATGAGGTCAGCATATTCGTCGACGAGGACGACAATGTACGGCATGCGCGCGTCACCATGGGCGAGGTCTTCGAGGCGCAGGCTCTTCTTCGCCAGGCGGAAGCGGATCTCATCCTCGCCGAGTGCATTATAACTGAGGATGTCGCGGACGCCGGTGGCCTTCAGCGCTTCGTAGCGCTCGTCCATGGTCTTGCAGGCCCACTCCAAGGCGGCATGGGCCTTGGTCATGTCGGTGATCGGCGGAGTCAGCAGATGGGGAATGTCCTCGTAGCCGGCGAGCTCGACCATCTTCGGATCGATCATGATGAATTTGACTTCGTCCGGGCCCTTGAAGAGCAGGATCGAGCAGATCATCGCATTCATGCACACCGACTTCCCCATGCCGGTGGCGCCCGCGACCAGCAGGTGCGGGGCCTTCGACAGGTCGGCGATCATCGGTCGGCCGACAGCATCGCGGCCGAGTACGATCGGCAAGGCCATGGTCGCAGGATCGATCTCCTCGACCAGATCGCGCATCACCACCGGTTCCTTGACGCGGTTGGGGACCTCGACGCCGATGGTGTTCTTGTTCGGCAGGGGGGCGACGATGCGGATACCTTCGGTGCCCAGGCGCATCTGCAGGTCTTTTTCGAAACCTTCGACCTTGTTGACGCGCATGCCCTGATCGAGCAGGCGCATCTCGTACTGGGTCACCACCGGGCCGCGCGCGGCATTGACCACCTGCACGCCGATGTTGAAGGAGCCAAAAGTTTCCTCGATGGTCTTCGCGGTCTGATTCTTTTCCAGCTCATGCTCGGCGTCCTTGCGCGCCGGACGGACGTCGAGCAGGGTCACAGGCGGCAAGAGATACGGCTCACCGTTGGCGGCGCGCACCGTCGCTGGGCGCGGTGTCGGACGACGGGGTGCGGCGGCGACCGATTCGTCGGCATCGAGGTCATCGTCGTCAATGTCGTCAATGTCTTCAGCGGCCTCATCCCAAGGCTCCTGCGCCACCGTTGCCGGTAGGGTCGCGCCAGTGGATTCGGCTCTTTCCTCGTGGGAGGACGCCGCAGGGGGCACTGAGGAGGTCTCGACCGGTATACGCCGCAGCGGTTCGACAGCACCCGACTCGGCTGCCGTCGGGGTGGATGCCGTCGCGGTGGGATTGGCTGCGGCTACGACCGCCGGATCCTTCATGTGATTGCGGATCTTCAGTACCAGGGCTTCGACATCCTCTGGAACCGTCAGCTCGCGTTTGTCGATCTTCTCGATGCGTTTGGCGACCGCCTGGATGCTGGTGGTCTGGCGGCGCTTGGGTCCGACTTCTGCCTTGGGGATGAACGGCGTGGTCGAGATGTGCTTGCTAGAATCGCGGTCACCGCGCCCGCGCAGTTCGCGCCAGGCTTTACGCAGATAACGCGCGAGTCCGAGATCCATCAGCAGCAGGCCGCAGAAAGCCAGGGTCATGAGCGCCAAGGTGGTGCCGCCCGTGCCCAAGTAGCGCCAGACGATGCCACCCGGCCACGCCGGACTCACCAGCGTCGCGGGTGGACCGCAGAGCTTGAAGCCCACCGCTCCGCCGATCCCGCCGAGCTGCAATTGATCCCAGACGATGAGTCGGTTTTCGGCCAGCGAACCGATCGGCAGCAGGTGCAGCAAGCCGCACAAGGCCGGCAGCAACACGGCCACGCCGACTAGGCGCCGACCAGGATCGGGCAGGCAATCCTCACGCCAGAGGACCATCGCCCAATGCACGGCGATGATCGGTATGAGCCAGGCCGCCGCTCCCCACAAGGTGATAAGCCCATGTGCGATATAGGCCCCGCCCAAACCCATGAGATTCGAGCCGGCCGGACTGGCGCCACCGATCTGGGTCGCGGAATAGCTGATCATCGCCAGCGAAAGAAAGAGGGCGGCAACGATCAGGGCGACCGCCGCAACGAGAGCAATAGGGCGGGTCATCGAGAAATTTGGCAATCAAGACACGTGGCTGTGGACATCGGATATCATGTTACTGAAGCAAGCGGGCGGAGCCAGAGTGGTGGTGCACGGACCTCGCGAGAGCATAACCGTTCAACTAACATGGCAACAAAAGCCAATGCACGCACACTTACGCTTCTGAACTCCTCGTTTCCGCACTTGCCATTGGCATTTCGCTTTCTATTGTTTTATCCCTCAACGCGGGCCGCGTCGCCCGCCTCCACAGTTCAGGTCCACAGTTCAGGTTAGAGGTATGTATGGCTCATAAGATGGGTACCGGTTCGACCAGCAACGGTCGCGACTCAAATGCACAGCGCCGTGGCATCAAGGCCTTCGGTGGCGAAAAGGTGATCGCTGGCTCGATCATCGTCCGCCAATGTGGCACCAAGTTCAAACCCGGCTTCGGTGTGGGTCTGGGCAAGGACTACACCATTTTCGCCCTTAAGGACGGGGTGGTGAAGTTCCGCAATCGCTTCATCGACGTCATCGTCCCGGCTGCCGTCTCAGCCTGATCCAGACCTCTGGAGCCGGCTGCTAAGAGCCGGCTGCTAAGAGCCGGCTGCTAAGAGCCGGTCGTATAAAATAAAAACCCACTACGTGAATACCGTGGTGGGTTTTATTGTCTAATAACGGATCTCAAATTCACGCACGCCACGGATTCATCGCGGGGGACTCAATTACCCGTCTTGGGCATCGCCTGCGTACCCTGGCGCTTGACGCGCGCGGTCAGGCTGAATTTCGCCGAGGCCACCGCCGAGATGAGCTGCTTATAATTCTTGAAGCGATCGACTGGATTCTTGGCCATGCAGCGCTTCAGAAGATAGGCGGCGCCGCTGCTGACTTCGAGCGTCGTATCGAACACCGGCTGGGGATCCTGCAAATGTTTCATCATCATC
>JBILBP010000318.1:0-3469 GCA_044353645.1 Planctomycetota bacterium
TGCTCCAATCGAGTTCGATGGTGGTCAGGCCGGTGAGCTTACCGTCCTGGCCATGGAATTTCTTGGTCGCGACGCTGAACACGACGTTGCCGCCGGTCTCGGTCATCTCTTCGACCGACGACGAGATGCGCTTGATGCGCGCGTACTGCGGCCAAGGGTTGTTCTTGGCGCGCTGCTCGGGGGAAGCCGGCATCAGCTCGAAGTTGATCACCGATTTCGCGCCCTGGCGCAGGCTGGTGCCGATGCAGTCCGAACCGGTGTCGCCACCGCCGATGACGATGACCTGCTTGCCTTCGGCCCACAGCTTTTTGTGCTCGGGATGGAGGGCCGCGAGATCACCGTCGCCCCAGTTGGCGCGATTCGACTGCGGCAGGAATTCCATGGCGTAGTGCACGCCATCGAGTTCACGCCCGGGCACCGGCAGATCGCGCGGGGCTTCCGCGCCGGTGGAGATGATCACCGCGTCGTACTGGCCTTTCACCTGTTCCCAGGGGATGGTCACGCCGACGGTGACGTTGTAGCGGAATTCGATGCCTTCGGCGGCAAGTAAGTCGATGCGTCGCTGGACCTTCTCCTTGCGCAGTTTGTAGTGCGGGATGCCGTACATCAGCAGGCCGCCGGCGCGGTCGTTCTTCTCGAACACCGTCACCAGGTGGCCAGCGCGATTGAGCTGCTGGGCGGCGGCGAGGCCGGCCGGGCCGCCACCGATGACGGCAACCTTCTTGCCGCTGCGGGCCTTGGGCTTCTCGGGCTTGATCCAGCCTTCGGCGAAACCCTTGTCGACGATCGAGACCTCATGGAGCTTAATGGTCACGGCGGGCTCGTTGATGCCCAGGACGCACGAATTCTCGCACGGCGCCGGGCACACGCGGCCGGTGAACTCGGGGAAGTTGTTGGTCGCGTGCAGGGCCTGCAGGGCTTCCTTCCAACGACCACGGTAAACCAGGTCGTTCCAGTCCGGGATGAGGTTGCCGAGCGGGCAGCCGCTCATGCAGAACGGTACGCCGCAGTCCATGCAGCGGCTGGCCTGGGTGCGCACAGCCTCGTCGGGGAGGATTTCGATGTGTTCATCATGATTCTTCAGGCGCAAGGTCGCCGGAAGGTACTTCGGCGCGCGCCGCGTGTGGATCATGAAGCCTTTGGGATCGCCCATGGTATGCTCTTTTACGGTTAATTCAGGGTAATGGTATGTGGCTTAGACCTTGACGGCCTCACGCCCGCCCGACTGTCCGAGCTTGTTGGCCCGTTCAGTGAGGACGCGACGGAATTCGTGGGGGAAGACCTTCACGAACTTCTTGAGGCAGGCGGGCCAATCCGCCAACAATGCCTTGGCCTTCGGCGAACCAGTGAACAGCACGTGGTTCTCGAGCAGCTGCTTGAGGACCTCGACGCCATCGGTGTCGCTGGCGACCTGCTCGAGCTCGACCATGCCATGATTGCAACGCTTGTTGAAGTTGTGGTCTTCATCGAGCACCCAGGCGATGCCGCCCGACATGCCAGCAGCGAAGTTGCGGCCGGTACGACCGATGATCACCGCGTGGCCGCCGGTCATGTATTCGCAGCCGTGGTCGCCAACGCCTTCGATGACGGCATTGGCCCCGGAGTTGCGCACGCAGAAGCGTTCGCCGGCGGTGCCGCCGAAGTAGACCTCGCCGCCGGTGGCGCCGTACATCACGGTGTTGCCGACGATGGCGTTCTCATTCCACACGTAGGAGACGTTCTCGGCCGGGCGGATGACGATGCGCCCGCCGGCCATGCCCTTGCCGACGTAGTCGTTGCCATCGCCGATGAGGGTCAGCGACATGCCCGGCGAGAGGAAGGCGCCGAAGCTCTGGCCGGAGGTGCCGCGGAAGTTGAGGGTGATGGTGTTCGGAGGCAGACCCTCGCGGCCGTGGCGCTTGGCGACCTCGCCCGAAAGCATGGTGCAGGCGGTGCGGTTGCTGTTCTTCAGCGGCAGCTCGAGGGTGACCTTCTCCTTGCGCTCGAGGGCTGGCGCACAGGCGACGATCAGCTCGCGGTCGAGCACCTGCTCGACGCCGTGGTCCTGCTTGATCAGGCAGCGGGTGCCGACTTCAGGACCCACCTGGGGCTTGGCGAGGAGCTTGGAATAATCCAGGCCCTGCGATTTCCAGTGGGTGATGGCGTGGTTCATCTCCAGGAGGTCGGTGCGGCCCACGAGCTCGTCGATCGACTTCACGCCCAGGGCCGCGAGGTGCTCGCGCACCTCTTCGGCGAGGAAGGTGAAGAAGTTGACGACGTGTTCGGGCTTGCCGCTGAACTTCTTGCGCAAGGTCTCGTTCTGCGTTGCGACGCCCACCGGGCAGGTGTCGAGGTGGCACTTGCGCATCATGATGCAGCCCACCGTCACCAGGGCGACGGTGGCGAAGCCGAATTCTTCGGCCCCGAGCATGGCGGCGATGATGACATCGCGACCGGTGCGCAGCAGGCCGTCGGTCTGGACCTTGATGCGTGAACGCAGGTCGTTCAGCACCAGGGTCTGGTGGGTCTCGGCGACGCCCAGTTCCCAGGGCACGCCGGCGTGCTTGATCGAGCTGATCGGCGAGGCACCGGTGCCGCCTTCGCAGCCGGAGATGGTGACGATGTCGGCGTGGGCCTTGGCGACGCCGGCGGCGACCGTGCCGACACCCACTTCGCTCACCAGCTTGACGCTGATGTTGGCCGACGGATTGCAGTTCTTGAGGTCGAAGATCAGCTGTGCGAGATCTTCGATCGAGTAGATGTCGTGGTGCGGTGGCGGACTGACCAGGGTCACCCCGGGCACGCTGTAGCGCAGGGCGCCGATGTAGTCGGTGACCTTGTGCCCGGGGAGCTGGCCGCCTTCACCGGGCTTGGCACCCTGGGCCATCTTGATCTGCAGTTCGTCGGCATTGACCAGGTAATGCGGGGTCACGCCGAATCGCCCGGAAGCGATCTGCTTGATCTTCGAACGGCGCAGGTCGCCATTGGCATCGGGCAGGAAGCGCCGGGGGTCCTCGCCGCCTTCACCAGTGTTCGAGCGCCCGCCGATGCGGTTCATGGCGATCGCCAGGGTCTCGTGGGCCTCGGTAGCGATCGAGCCCAGCGACATGGCGCCGGTGCAGAAGCGCGAGACCAGCGACTCGACCGACTCGACCTGGGCGAGGGGGATCGCCGTCGGGGCGAGCTTGAGATGGAACAGACCGCGCAGGGTGCAGAGATTCTTCGACTGGTCGTCGACCTGCTTGGTATAGCGGCGGAAGGTTGCCCGATCGCCAGCCCGCACGCTGTGCTGCAGCAGGGCGATGACTTCCGGATTCATGAGGTGGAACTCGCCGTCGCGGCGCCAGTGGTAATAGCCGCCGCGTTCGAGATCGCGGTTCTTATCGATCAGCGGTGCGAAGGCCACGCGGTGGCGCTTCAGCGACTCGACGGCGATCTCCACCGCCCCGGCGCCTTCGATGCGCGTCGAGGTGCCGGTGAAGTACTTGGC
>JBILBP010000319.1:0-3468 GCA_044353645.1 Planctomycetota bacterium
GGGGCCCCCCCCCCCCAATGCCCCCCCCCCGACCGGGGGCGGCCCCCCCGCGCCCCCAGAATCGAGCTGACTGAATCTATTCCCGACAGGCTCTTTGGATCCCTACAGCGGTGCACGGGGGATGAACAGCGCGAAGCCACGGGCGGCGCAGTTCAGCTGCCAGCCGCCGGCGGAGCAGGTGGCGATGATCCCCTCGTTGATGAGGGGGTTGAGCTGCGTCGTCCCGGGTAGTGCGAGATCCACGCTCTCGCTGCGCCCGGCGGGATTGATCACGACGATGACGGTCTCGGATCCGGTGCCGCGCTGCCAGGCGAGCACCGCTGAGCCGGCCTCGCCGTGGAGCACGCGGAAGGCACTGCTGTTGCCGAGGTGGCGCAGGTGGTGCCGCAGGAGGAGGATCCGCCGCACGAGGTGCAGCAGCGAGTTGGGGTTCTGCTCCTGATCCGCGACATCCGGACGATGGCTCTGGGGATCCACGGGCAGATACAGTTGTTCGGCGGGTGCGCTGCTGAAGCCGGCATTGGCGCTGTTGTTCCACTGCATCGGCGTGCGGCAGCCGGTACGCCAGTAGGAGCCTTCCTTGGAGCTGAGTCCGGGGACCTCCCGCATGCCGATCTCGTCACCGTAGTAGATCACCGGCACGCCCGGCAGGGTCAGCAAGGCAGCCAGGGCCACGCGCAGATCGGCCGGGCTGCGGCCGTAAGCGAGCCGGCAGAAATCGTGGTTGCCGGTGGGCAACGAAATCAGACCGCGATCGCCGATGAGCTGCAACTGACGTAGCAGCGGATCGAGGAAGGCGCGGATGTCGCCCTTGCCGTTGGGGTGGAGGATGGCCTCGTCGATCTGCGGCGGAAAGAAGCTCGGCCGGGTCAGGGCGAGGTAGGGGGTCTGGTTGAAATGGATCAGGAAATCGAGGTGGAAACCAGCATTGATGGCTTTTTCAGGCCAGCTCCATTCCGAGACCAGGGCGCAGTCCGGGAAGTCGCGTTCGAGGCTCGCACGCAGGGTGCGCCAGAGTTCGCTGTTCCCGCGCTCACTGGTGCCGCTCTGGCATTTGACCAGGGAACTGGCCATGTCGACGCGGAAGCCATCGCAGCCGGCCTGCAGCCAATGGCGCATGATGCGTTCGAGCTCGGCGCGCACCGCCCGCGGCCCCGGGGCATCGACGCCCTGCTGCCAAGGTTTGGCGGGATCGGGATCCTCCCAGCCGTAATTGAGTGCCGGCTGGTGGTAGAAAAAATTGGCCATGAAGCAGCCATCACGCTGACTGTGGCCGACCACGAACTGATGGGCCTTGGTGCCAGTGTCGAGCACGCTATCGGTCCAGATGAACCAGTCGCGGTAGGGGCCGGGGGTGCCCTGGGCGCTGTCGATGAACCAGGGATGGGTGTCGGAGACGTGGCCGGCGACCAGATCCAAAAGCACGCGCATACCGCGCTGATGCGCCTCGTTGAAAAGTTGGCGCAGATCGGCATCGCTGCCGTAGCGCGGATCGACGTGATCGAAGTCGGCGAGATCGTAGCCGCCATCACGGAACGGCGATACGAACACCGGATTGAGCCACACGGTATTGCAGCCCAGCGCCTGGATGTAGTCAAGTTTCCCGATGAGCCCCTGGAGATCGCCGATGCCATCGTGATTGCTGTCAGCGAAGGAACTGACGTAAACTTGGTAGACGGCAGCCGTCGCCAGCCAGGCGGGATAGTTCATGACCCCGAGCATGCTATGGGCATTTGATTAAATCAATTGCCCTTGTTGATTCCTGTAAGAACAGGCCAGGTGACGGTCACACGCATGCCGCCTTCTGGGCGGGGTTCGAGGCTGAAGCGGCCGCCGATGCGCTCGCTGCGAAAGGCCATGATGCGTAAGCCCATGCCGGTGCGCGGACCATGCAGGCTGGTCGGGCTGGGCGGAACGAAGCCGCTGCCATCGTCGGCGATGATCAACTCTCCGCGTTCCCCGCTGACCGTGCCGGTGATCCACAGATGTTTGGCCCCGCCGTGGCGGATGGCATTCGACAACGCCTCCTGGGCGATGCGGTAGAGGTGCATCGACGGTGGTGTCTCCTGGCTGTCGACGAGCTGATCGCTGCCGTCCTCATCCCGGGCGCCGGGAATCGGCAGGTCGTCATCCCACAGCACCACGGCCTGGACCGCGAATACTTTTTCGGCCATGTCGCCGAGGTCACGCATCGCCGTGCCCAGACTATCGGCATCGGCCTCGACCGGGTGCAGCATGCTCGCCAGGGTGCGCGTGTGGCCGATCGCCTGCGTTACCTGGGTGGTGATCTCGGCGGCGCTGCGATGGGCTTCGCTGAGGGCTTCGGCGCGGATCTCGGTGACGCTCAGGCGGCGCTGCAGGGCCTTTAATTGGAAACTGATGCCGGTGAGGACCTGGCCCAGGCCATCGTGGAGATCCTGGCCGATGCGGCGCTCGAGGCGACCGCTGACCTCGGCCACTTCACGTTCGATGGCGGCTTCCTCGGCGCGTTCTCGGCCATCGATCTCGATGCGGATGCGGCGCACCACCGGGCGGAAGATGAACAGCACTTCGGCCACCAGCACCACGCAGAGGGTGACAAACAAGGATCCTTCGAGGATGCGTGTCTGGCGTACGCGCTGACGGGCTTCGCGATCGAGCTGCTCGACGACGGCTTCCATGCCTTGCAGGTAACGGCGCTGGGCGCTGAGCAGATCGCCGACACTTGGCTGCGCGAGCTGCTGGCTGTCGATGGCGGTGGTGATGCGCTGCGAGAGGTCGACGAAGATCGGATCCAGGGCCTGCCAACGCAGAGCGAGGTCCGGGCTGTCGTTGACCGGTAGATCGAGGCTCGGATCGCCGGTGATCAGCCCGGCATGGACTTTTTGCCAGCGGGGCAGGATGGCGCGCGCTTCCGCCCACGAGATCGCAGCTTCGATCGCCGGCAGATTCAAGGTCGCGATCAGGCTCTTGCACAGCGCCTGGCTGTAATTGCGTTGGCGTCCGGCGAGATTGATGACCTGGGCATCGTGGGCCTGGCGCGAGAGCGCCACTTGCACCAGGACCTGTCCGGCGCTGGCGAGGATGGCGACCAGGAGAATGGCGAAGATGTAGCGCGCGGTCAGCAGCCGGGCGGTGCGCCGGCCCAGGCCTGAGGGCTCGACGAGCGCGCCCTCAGGCGACATTGGCGGCCTGCTCCTTGATCTGATCGAGGGCGAGCTTGGCTTCGAGGACCAGGGCGGTGAGCGCAACATCGTTGGCTTTGGCGCCGGTGGTGTTGATCTCGCGGCCGATCTCCTGGGCCAGGAAGTCGAGCTTGCGCCCGATCTCGCTGCCTCCGGCGAGCAGCCCGTCGAGGGCCTCGAGGTGCGCGCCCAGGCGCACCAGTTCCTCGCTGATATCGATGCGCTCGGCATGGATGGCGAGTTCGCGTACGAGGTGTTCGGGGGTCACCAGGGCCTGGCCGGCGAGGACCTCGCTGAGCCGTTT
>JBILBP010000320.1:0-3464 GCA_044353645.1 Planctomycetota bacterium
GGACGTGCTTGACCTCTTCGCGATCATAGAAGCGCTGGCCGCCGATGATGCGATACGGGATACCGCGTCGGCGTAGGCCGTCCTCGAGGATGCGCGACTGGGCGTTGGTACGATAGAACACCGCGCAGTCCGACCACGGCCGGCCGGCGCGGTGCAGGGCTTCAATCTTCGCCGCCACGCCATAGCTCTCATCGACCTCGTCATCGACGGCCACCAGGGTCAACGGCTTGCCCTCGGGGTTCTCGGTACGGATGGTCTTGTTCTCGCGCTTCTGGTTGTTCTGGACCACGCCCTGGGCGGCGCGGAGGATAACCTTGGTCGAACGGTAGTTGGTTTCGAGCAGAACTTTTTTGCAGTCGGGGAAATCCTTGGCGAAGTTGAGGATGTTCTCGATATCGGCGCCGCGCCAACCGTAGATCGCCTGATCGGGGTCGCCGGTGGCGCAGATATTGCGGTGTTCGCCAAGCATGCGCAGCAGGCGGTATTGGACCTTGTTGGTGTCCTGGTACTCGTCGACGAGGATGTAGGGGAAACGTTCCTGCCACTTCTTCAGCAGCTCGGGCTCGGCCTCGAAGAGGCGTACCGGGCGCAGCAGCAGGTCGTCGAAATCGAGCTGGCAGTGCTCCTGGCACAGCCGGGTATAGACGGCGTAGGCCTTCTGCGCCCAGACCTCGAGGTCGTCGGTGGGCTGGCGTTTGGGGATGTCGACCAGCTCATTCTTCCAGGTGCTGATCAGATGCATGATGCGCTTGGGCTCGATGACCTTGGGATCGAGCTTGAGTTCAGCGAATACCAGGCGGTAGAGCTTCTTCTGATCGTCCTCGTCGAGGATCGTGAAGGGATGCTCCATGCCGAGGTGCGAGCTTTCCATCTTCAGCAGGCGCAGACCGGCGCTGTGGAAGGTGGTGATCCACGGCGTCTGCAGACCGATGAGGCGCAGGACGCGCTCCTGCATCTCGCGGGCGGCCTTGTTGGTGAAGGTGATCGCGAGGATGCGATCCGGGCGCACGCCTTTGCTCTGGATGATGTTGCCGATGCGGTGGGTGATGACGCGGGTTTTCCCCGAACCGGCACCGGCGATGACCTGCAATGGCCCATCGAGCGTGGCGATGGCCTCGCGCTGGTGCTCATTCATACCTTTGAACGGATCAAACATCAGCGCGGCTCGCTCGTGGAGAGATTAGACTTCGACGCTGACCGGCAACTGGTCGCGACCGAGGTACACATGATCGATCAGGCGCACGCCATCGACGAAGACCGCCGCCGCCAAGACGCAGCCGTCGTCGGCGTTCTCGACTTCCTGAAAGCCCGCGAGCTTGATCACATCGCAGTAGTCGAGCTCGACCCCTTCGTGCACCAGCAGCTCGTTGGCGACCAGCTCGATGAGCTTCATGCTGCTGTGTTCACCCTCCTTGAAGGCGCGATTGGCCATTTCCAACCCGCGCGGCAGGCCCAGGGCCTTGGTACGCGCCGTCGGCGCGAGGCGCGTGTTGCGGCTCGACATGGCCAGACCGTCAGCGTCGCGCAAGGTCGCGCCGACACGGATTTCCACTGGCAGATTGAGGTCGGAAGCCATGCGGCCGAGGATCAGCACCTGCTGCAGGTCTTTCTCGCCGAAGATCGCGATGTCCGGGAGCACGGCGCCGAAGAGCTTGAGCACCACCGTGCACACGCCACGGAAGTGACCAGGGCGGGCGACCGCGCAGAGCTTATCGGTGAGCGGCCCGACCATCTCGACGAAGGTACAGAAGCCATCGGGGTAGAGTTCGCCGACGGTGGGCAAATACACGGCATCGACGCCGGCGGCGCTGAGCAGCTCGAGATCGGCCGCCAGGGTCCGTGGATAGGCGCCGAGGTCTTCGGGATTGTCGAACTGGGTGGGGTTGACGAAAATCGAAGCAACCACGACCTCGGCGGCGGACTTGGCCTGGGCCATCAGGCTGATGTGGCCGGCGTGCAAGGCCCCCATAGTTGGAACGAACGCGATGGTTTTTCCGGCGCGTTGCTGGCTGCGACTCCAGGCCCGTTGCTCAGCGATGGTGGTGAACTGTAACATGAAAGACCTCAGAACCGGTTGAACCGTTGGGCGATGGGCGTATCTCGTGCCAGTCACCAGCACCCCGAAGGGAGCCTTGTATGGCATTCGTCACGATCCGTATCAAGGGCGTGGAAGGGTACTCGCGTACCACTCTGGACAAGGAGCGCCTCGTCGTCGGCCGATCGTCGACCAGCGACCTGCCGATTAAACACACCAGCATCTCGCGCGAACACTTTGCTTTCTGCAAGGATTCGAGCACCGGCAGCGAACAATGGGTGGTTGAGGATCTCGGCTCGGCCAACGGCACGCGCATCAATGAGACCCAGGTCGTGGGCAAGATGCCCTTGCAGGAGAAGGATATCGTCAAGGCCGGTCGGGCGCGCATGACCTTTCATAGCGGACGGATCGAAGACGCCGAGGCGGCCATCGACATCGCCGCCGGCGATGATGACGAACCCTCAGCCCCGGTGCGCAAGGCCGGCCCCGAGGATCCCCCGGAGGCCATCCCCTGCGCCGAATGCACGGCGTGGTTTTCGATTGCCCATCGTCTGTCGGGTGAGTTCATGGCCTGCCCGCACTGCGGCAAATCGCAGATCATTCCCGAATTGGTAGTCCCTTCATGAACGACATCTCCGCCGCGACCCCAGCACCGACAACCGAACCGCAATCAGCGGCGGCAAAAGCCCAGCAACGCCTCATCCGCTGGGGCGGCCTGCTCGCCCTGCTGGTGATCGCCATCCTCTCGCTGGCGGTGCTGCCCTGGGTGGTCGAGCCCTGGGTCCTCAACAAGTTGCGCAACGGCCTCGCCGCCAACGGCTGGGAACTAACACCCGAATCGCGTATCGGCTTCAACCTCTACGGCGCGCGTCTGCATGGCGAGCAGCTGGTCATGCGCATGATCAACAAGAGCGCCGACGGCACGCAGGCCCAGGTGGCCAGCGCCGAGCGCCTGAACGCCGAACTGGCGCTGTGGGAAAGCCTGACCTCCAGCGACGCAGTGATCAAGGAACTGGCGATCGAAGGTATGACCGGCAACCTCCGCCGCGGCCCCGATGGCCGCATCAACAGCGCTCCGCCGGAGCCTGATGATAGACCAGGTACGCACCTCGACTGGTCGAAAGTCGACTGGGCGAGTTGGTATCAAAAGGCCATGGAGAAGTACAAACAGCGCCAGGAAGAACAGAAGAAGCAACAGCAAGAGAAACAGGAAGAGCAGGCCAAAAAGCCCCCCGGCGAAAAGCCCCAGCCGGCGCCCGAGAGCCAGCGCCCGACGCCGCAAGTCGACATCGATTGGCCGAAAGCGACCAAGATCCAACCGTTGCCGAAGGCCGATCGCCATGTGCCGCGCGTGGTCGTGCGTACGCTGAAGATTTCCGGCAAGGCCCTCAAGCTCCCCGATGAGTCGGTGTTCGAGGTGACCTCGTTC
>JBILBP010000321.1:0-3450 GCA_044353645.1 Planctomycetota bacterium
TCCAGGTGATCATACCGGCAGAGTCACACCCGTTCCCATTCCGAACACGGCCGTTAAGCCTGCCAGGGCCGATGATAGTGTTACAGCGAAAGTAGGTCGTTGCCTGGATTTTTCTTCAACCGCCCCGTGTTTATCGCACGGGGCGGTTTCTTTTTGACTTTATTTCACCGCCTTCGATCCAGGCTGTTTCCCATGATCAAACGCACCCTCGGTTCCACAGATCTGCGTATCTCCGCCATCGGCATGGGCGTGTTTGCGATCGGTGGGTGGATGTGGGGGGCGCAGGATGACAGCGATTCCATCGCTGCCATCCACGCTGCGATCGACGCTGGCGTGAATTGGATCGATACCGCCCCGATCTATGGCAATGGTCGGGCCGACCGCATCGTTGCCGAAGCCATTCGTCAGCTTCCCTCTGAGCGTCGGCCAATGGTCTTCACCAAATTCGGTCATCACCTGATCGATGGCCAGCGCATCAATGATGGCAGCCGCGCCCGCGTGATCGCCGACTGCGACTACAATCTGAAGGCCTTCGGCGTTGATACGCTGGATCTGTTTCAATTACACTGGCCGACTTCAACTCCCATTGCGGAAACCGCCGCCGCCTGCGGCGAGTTGTTGAAGGCCGGCAAGATCCGGGCGATCGGTGTGTGCAATTTCAATCTCGCGCAGCTGGTCGAATGGCACGCGACGGGTGTTCCGTTGCATGCCTTGCAGTGCCCCTATTCGTTGATCCGTCCCGAGGTCGCTGCCGCCGAACTGCCGTGGTGCGCCGAATACGGTGTCGGTGCGCTGGCGTATTCGCCGTTGCATCGGGGAATGCTCTCAGGCACGTGGACCGCTGACAAAACTTTCGCCAAGGATGATCACCGGAGCGAACGTGCCGATTTCCAGGGTCCGCGTCTGGCGCGTTTCCTGGCCGCCGTCGAAGAGCTTCGCGTCATAGCCGAGGATGATGATCTGAGCGTGCCGCAGCTGGCGCTCGGATACCTGCTGTGTACCGAGGGCCTCAGCGGCTGCATCGTCGGGGCCCGCAACGTCGCTCAGGGCGAGGCTTTCGTTGATCTTGGCATGCCGATCAAGGCCAAGCACATGGATGCCGTCGACGCGGTCCTCGCCAAGCTCAAGGCCGATCTCGGCTGAGCTGAATTAGTTTCCGGCCAGCATGCGCGTCAGGCGTTGGTCGAGATCCTCGGCCAGGCGCTTCGACAATTTCTGATAGAGTCGTTCACGTGCGACGTCTTCGCGCGTGCTGCTGGCGCGTTCACTGAGGCTGATGCCTCCGAGTTGGGTACCACCGGCATCGGCTGACAGTCGCAGACTGCCGCTGAGCTGACCATCCAATTTGATCTGTCCGTTGATATTTTCCGCACGCGTCGTGAGGACCAGGGGCAACTGTAGGATGCCGCCATTGACGCCATTATTGGCAGGCACGGCGCGCAAGCCGACCTGACGCAGGCTTTCAATAAGCTGCGTTTGCAACGGCATGATGCTGGGGTCATCGGGCAAGGTGACGGTGAGTTCGGCGAGCAGGTTCTGCAGGTGGCGATCGAGAGCGGCACGGTCGATCGGCGCGGCGGGCATGGCACTGCCCGGGAGGGCGGTGCGCAGACGCGTGAGGTATTCGTCGCGTTCGACCAGCAACGGCAGCAGTCGCCGGATCTGCTGGCCGGCAGCGGTCAGACGCTGCACGGGAGTGGTGGTCGGAAATGCGAGTATGGCGGCGGCCTCAGTCGGTAGTTTCGCATCGAGGGTCGCAATGCGTGCGCGCAGCTCATCGGCCCAGGCGACGCGGTTGAGGCGCAGGAGGATGTAGGTGGCTTCGCGCTGATCGACCTGTTCGACGATGGTGACGCCGGGCAGATCGGCGGCAGAGGCTTTCGCCTGGACGTCGCTGCGTGCGACTTGCGCCAAGCGTTCGGCCCGATTCTGGCCGGTGGCGTCGGTACTCGCGTAGTCCTCATTATGGCGGACATCGGCGACGATCGTCAGGCGCAGCTGGCTGACGAGGTCCTGACGCGCGCGCGCGAGCGCGGTGTCACGTTGCCCAGGACCGGCCGCACCCACGGCATAGAGCATGCCTTCTTCGTGAGGTGGATGCTGGAACCACGCCGGCGTGGTTTCGGGCGCGCGGATGAAACCGCCATCGCAGCCACTGAGGGCGGCGATGGCGATAGCGGTCGCAAATCGACGGGCGACGTTCACCGCTCGATGAATTTCTTGATCTTCTTATTACCGATCCACACCTGCCGCTGGCTCTGGACATCAATCAAGGTCAGGTCGACGCTGTAGAATTTTACCTTTTTACCGCCGTCCTGATCGTCCTGCACGCCGATGCTGCCGGTGAGCAGGAAGTCGCTGCCCTGCTCCTGGAAGCTTTCCTTACGGGTGGCTTCACTGGCGTTCTTGTCCTGGTCGGCGCGCTCGGCGCGGGTCTGTTCGGTGGCGCTGCTGCTACCGACGACATCGACCTTGTCGGAATTGATGAACGCCCGCAGGAGGTCGTTAGTGAAGATCTCGGTGTTGATGATGTCGCCATTGGTGCGCACCGTGATGCGACCGACCTTGACGGTGGGATTCTTGTTCTTCTTGGCGCGGAAATTATCAGCCCACGGCTTGGAGGTGGCATCGGCGATCATCGCCTGCGCGGTCTGCGTGCTGTCGACGTCATTCCAATCACCGGAAAGATCAATGACCGCGTTCTGATCAGTGCGGGTGACTGTTTTTCCGCATCCGGTAACCATCAACGTTGGCGCCGCGAGGGCGGCAAGGAGCAGACAGGCGAGGGGGGCGGTGCGCTTCATGGGATGTTCCTGAGAAGGGATCATGGGATGGGATACGGGGTCGGAAAGGTACGGACCGGCACCAGGGTCACGCGTCCGGGCGTGACCTGGACGGTGCCCAATTGGTGGCTGCCGCCGGGTGCGGAGATACTCACCGGATAGGTGCCGGCGGGAAGATCGATGAGCGTGCCTTCGATATGATCGGGCAAGGTCAACCACCCTCGCAGATCCGCCGACTCGGTAGCGGTGGCGAGGGCGCTGCCGATGAGATTGATGCCGAAGGCGAGCAGCTCCGAGGAGTCCTTGCGCTGTTGGCGGGCGGCGTAGGCCGCTGCCGCCACCGTGCCTTGTTTGACGGCTACGCGCAGCAGCGTCTTGAGCAACACTTGCGGCTGCGCGTCCTTCAACGTCGAACGCGCATAGGCATCGAGGTCGCACAGCACTTCGCCGCCGCCGGTGATGCCCCCGACGGTCACACTTGCCGGCGGGGTGATGGTCTGATCGGGAGCATGCACGGGGATTTCGAAGCCGATGACGGCGGCCCCACCAGGGGCCAGGCATTGCTGTACAACATGGCCTGGAATCGGCAGGAGCGGCCAGCTGTGGGCAACTTCGTTGCCGGGGCCCTTGGCATAGAAGGAGATTCCGCCCCAGAAGAAATTCGTCG
>JBILBP010000048.1:0-11561 GCA_044353645.1 Planctomycetota bacterium
CTGGTATGCGGAAGCAAATCACCCAGGGCCATGTCCAACACCCGTTTCTTCAACCCGCGGCGCAATGGCGCCTGGAGCGGGATCGGCATCGATCGCGCCGCGGCTCGAAGCAACGCAATGCATTTCTGCGTATTGCTCGCGCATCCAATGACGAACTGTCGGCACAGATTGAAATGCTGTCGGCCATCATCGGTTGCGATCAGACGCAGCTGCTCACCCGAAATCACATCCTGGGCCGCAAGATATCTGCGCTGATCACCGCCCTGCGACACTGCGGGTGAGCGGGGGGCGAACGACCAGTGACCAGTGACTAGTGACTAGTGACTAGTGACTAGTGACTAGTGACTAGTGACCAGTGACCAGTGACCAGTGACTAGTGACTAGTGACTAGTGACCAGTGACCAGTGACTAGTGACTAGTGACTAGTGACTAGTGACCAGTGACTAGTGACTAGTGACTAGTGACCAGTGACCAGTGACCAGTGACCAGTGACCAGTGACCAGTGACCAGTCATTTTACGCGACATGGGCAAGATTGCACTGCGGGGCTGACAGCAGCACGGGATTTCCGTACTTTCTAGTCCCTGGTCGCTGGTCGCTGGTCGCTGGTCGCTGGTCGCTGGTCGCTGGTCCCTGGCCCCCTGGTCCCTGGTCCCTGGTCGCTGGCCCCTGGCCCCTGGTCCCTGGTCGCTGGTCCCTGGCCCCTGGCCCCTGGCCCCTGGCCCCTGGCCCCTGGTCCCTGGTCCCTGGTCCCTGGTCGCTGGCCCCTGGCCCCTGGTCCCTGGTCGCTGGCCCCTGGTCCCTGGTCCCTGGCCCCTGGCCCCTGGCCCCTGGTCCCTGGTCCCTGGTCCCTGGCCCCTGGTCCCTGGCCCCTGGCCCCTGGCCCCTGGCCCCTGGTCCCTGGTCGCTGGCCCCTGACGATGTTTTTATGCACACCTACGTCTGGGAGCTTCTCCGGACGAAGCGCTGTCCATGATCGCCAACCCGCATGAGCCTTTTCGATATTCTGCTGTGGATGGCCGGAGCTTCTTGGCTGGTATTGGCCGTCATGGGCGTGCGCCGGGCGCGCCTGGGCGATCGCACCACGCTGTACTATCTCCTCATAATCGGGCTCATCGCCACGCCGCTGGCGGTGCTGTTGCCGCAGGCGCTGGCCGCGATCCTCGGCGGACTGTGGCTGATCACGCTGGTGATTCCCGGCCTGCTCGGGCGATGGCAGACGCGTTTGATGTGGCAGCGGCGCTTTCATGCCACGGTGCGCCTCAGCCACCTCATCGCCTTCCTGCAACCGATCGGACCGCACCGCACCATCGCCATCATCCAACGCTATCAAGCTCTGCGCGAGTCAGAGCGCAGTGCAGAAGCACAGGAGCTGGCCGAGTCCTTCGCACAGCTTCCACAGCTCTACCAGCAGCAGCTGCGGCTCTATGCCCTGAGCCGCGAGCAGCACTGGCCGGAACTGCTCCAGCTCCTCGCAGAGGCCCGGGGTTTATCCGCCGAAGGACTGCTCTATCGCCTGCGGGCGCATGCCGAAATCGGTGAAATCGCTGGCATGCTCAGGGATTTTCATGCCCTGAACGAGTTCCGCGAGAGCCACCCCGGGCTTTATCGCCAAGCCCTCAGCATCGTCCTCGCCTTTGCCGGCGAAGGCGCGTTGATGAAACCGCTGCTCGCCCAGACAGCGGCGAGTAGCCAGAGCTTCTGGGAGGCGACCGCACTGGCAGCGGCCGGTGATGAGCCCCGTGCACGTGAAAAGTTGGAGCGCCTGCGTCAGCCGGGTCAAGAGGGCCTCAACGCCGCCATCACCTGGCGTTTGGCCCATATGCCGCAAGCCGTCACCAGCTGGCCCGCTGAACTGCGCCAGGTCCTGCCGTATGTCACGGACGGCCTCGCCAGTACCGGCTATGCTCGGCAACGTCCGTGGTTGACCTGGATGATCTTCGCTGCCTGCGTGGTCATGCTGATCATCACCGAATCCGCGCCGCAGAGTTCGCTGGCGCTGTGGACCTATGGTGCGGTCGACACCGATCTCGGCTGGAGCGGCAACAGCTGGCGATTCCTGGCGGCGGCATTTCTGCACGTCAATGTCCTGCACTTGGGCATGAATAGCCTCGGCCTGCTCTCCTTCGGCCCGGACCTCGAGCGGCTCTTCGGGCGTTGGCGATTTGCCCTGGTCTACTTCGGAGCCTCGCTCGGCGGCATGGGCCTGGTCCAAGCGCTGGCGTTCGTCTATGACCAACGCTCCATCGTCGTCGGCGCATCCGCGAGCATCATGGGTCTGGTCGGCGCCGAGCTCGCACGCATCCTCCGCACCCGCACTCCCGGGCAGGCGTGGTGGCAGGATGCGCAGATCCGCCGCATGGGCATGATCGTCGGCCTGCAGGTCGTCTTCGACCTCGCCCATCCGGCGGTCAGCCAGGCCAGCCATATCGGCGGCTTCTTAAGTGGACTGTTCCTGGCGTATATCGTGCTGCGGGCTGCGCCTGGTCGTTGATCGATATGGATGGAGGTTCTCCACCGCAGGTGACAAGCCGCCTGAAGACGCTGCTGCGCGAAGCGCTCGTCATCTGCGAGCATAGGCTCGGGCCCGAACACACCGCCCCTGCGATTTCCAGCGGCTGGCGCCGGCCGTGCAGGTCTTAAGCATATCACAGCATTGTCTGGTGGTATAAGGCCCCCTGCCGATAGCTTTCGCGCTCTGCGATTTTCACGCAGCCTGCAGAAGAAAAGACCCATGACCCAAGTCGGCTTGAGCGCAGACGGCAACCACATCGTCCTGCACAAATTCCATGGCGGCATCGCGCTTCCGTCGACAGCAGTAGCGGAATCTGCATCGGTGACGAGATCGCCGACGTCGACCACGGCAAGGCTGCTGGTCATCGATACCGAAACCACCGGCCTGAATACCGACACTGCCGAGATCATCGATCTCTGCCTTGCCGTCTTCACCTATGATCCGGCGAGCGGCGAGCTCCTCAGCCACGTTGCGACTCACGAATGGCTGCAGCAGCCGCGCCTGCCGATCAGCGAGGAGATCACCCGCATCACCGGCATCACCAATGAGCTGGTGGCGGGTAAGCAGATTCCCGTCGCCGAGGTCGAGGCCCTGCTCGCCAGCGCCGACCTGATCCTCGCCCACAACGCCAAGTTCGATCGCAGCGTGATGGTCCGGCAATTTCCGGCGGCGGCCGAGGTCACCTGGGGCTGCACCCTGAACCAGATCGAGTGGACCGGGGCCTGCGGAAAATCACTGGGCTCCCTGGCCCGCGATCATGGCTTCTTCTTCGAGGGCCATCGCGCCCGCGCCGATGTCGAAGCCTTGGTGAAGATCCTCAGTACCGATTTCGCGCAGCTCGGCAGAAGTGCCCCGTATCTTGCCGAGATCCTCGCCGATCTCGCCCAGCCGAGGCTCTTCTGCGCCCTCGAGACGCCGTTCTCAGCCAAGGATGCGATCAAGGATCGCGGCGGCTACTTCTGGAACGCCATCGCCAAACGCTGGTGCAAGCACCTCGCGCAGGCCGACCTCGCCGACGAGACGGCGTGGTGGAACAGCCTCGCCAAGGCCCATCGCGGCAGCGCGATCACCACCGGCGCCATTCCCGGCAACAAGCGCTTCGATACCCAGTTCGTCCCCCACCTGTCCTTCGTCAAGCTCAACTGAGTTCAGGTAAGCCTCAGACGGATTGACGACGATGTGGGCGGCACCGGTGGTAAGCAGCTTGGCCGCCGATGCCGGCCAAACGCCGCTGGCAGCTCGATGGTCAGACGGAAGACGATTCAGATGAGAGTTTCTACGGGTAAGCAGCGACAGTGTCGACCCGCCGTTGATTCCACGGTGCCAAGGCCGGCAGCAACAGTAAACCAGGAATGGCGGCGAGTACCGTGAATACGAAGAATTCGCCCCAGGTCAGCCCGTAAAACAACTTGTCTGCACCCGCGGAAGCCGAGAGCAGGTCGCGTCCGGCCGCCACCAGGCTCGATAACAGGGCGTATTGGGTGGCAGCGAAGACCGGCGTGCATTCGCCGCTCAAGAAAGCCACGAAACTCGCCGTTCCCAGACCGGCACAGAGATTCTCGACGGTCATCACCGCCATCAGTGCCGGCACGCCCCCGCCCCAGGTGGCCAAGGCGGCATAGGCGAGATTGCTCGCCGCCTGACCGATGCCGAAGACCCACAACGAACGGTTGAGTCCCAGTCGCGGCATGGCCAAACCACCGAGGACCACGCCGACGATCGTCGCACCCAGGCCGTAGGTGTTCTGCACGATACCGATCTGCTTCAAGGTGAAGCCGCCATCGGTCAGCAGAAAGGTGGTGCTGAGCACGCCCGCGAGGGTGTCGCCGAGCTTGTAGAGGATGGCGAAGGCGGCGATGGTCAGGGCGGCTTTCGCGCCGCGGCGGTGGAGGTACTCGCGCAACGGCTCGACGACCGCCGCCCGCCAGCTGGTGGGCGGGGTCGAGGGCGGCTCGCGCATGATCAACCACGCGCCCAGACCGAGCGCCTGGACCCCCGCCATCAACAGGTAGACCATTGGCCACGACCACGTTTCCGCGGCCATGAAGCCGAGTCCGCCGGTGACCAGCAGGGCGAGGCGATAGCCGATGACGCCAGCCGCCGCCGCCGTCCCCTGCTGGCTGGCGGCCACGGCTTCGACGCGATAGGCATCGACGACCACGTCCTGGCTGGCGCTGAAGAAAGCGAGCAGCATCGCATTCGCCGCCAACCACGGCAGACCGCTTGGCGGATGATGCAGGCTCATGGCGGCGGTGCTGAGGATCAGCCCGAGCACGGCGAGCATGAACCAACCGCGGCGCCGACCTCCTGGAGGCACCACGCGATCAAGTAGCGGCGCCCAGAGGAATTTCAGCGACCACGGCAGACCGATGAGGCTGGCATAGCCGATGGTCACCAGCGAGACGCCGGACTGGGTCAGCCAGGCCTGCAGACATTTGCCGACCAGGAACAACGGCACGCCCGACGAAAAGCCCGCCAAGAGCAGCACCGCCAAAGAACGCTCGCAACAAAATGGGAACCACCGGCGCACGAAGCCACCCTATGAAGGCCGCGGCACTTGGCCAGTAGGCGCAGACAGTGGAAAAGCGCAGACAGTGGAAAAGCGCAGACAGTGGAAAAGCGCAGACAGTGGAAAAGCGCAGACAGTGGAAAAGCGCAGACAGTGGAAAAAAGCCGACCGCCGCCACACTTCCCCGCATGTCCGAGGCCGACCCCGTCCTGCTGCCTGTTCCCCGCCAACTGATCCGCCATGGGAGCTGGTGCGCGGTGCCGGCGATGCGCACCATCGGCCCGACGCCGGTGGTGCCACCGACGTGGCAGGCGGCAACCGATGACCGTCCGTGGCTGACGGTGACCATGACCCCGCTGATGGCGGCGCAGGCCTACACCCTGCACGTCACCGCGCACGGCTGCCAAGCGATCGTCAGCGATGCCGCCGGCGTGCGCCATGCCGCCGCGACCCTCGCGCAATTGGTGCAGCAGTACGGAGCCCGCATCCCGACCCTCACCATCCACGATCAGCCGCTGTTCGCGGTGCGCGGGGTGATGCTCGATGTCAGTCGCGATCGCATCCCGACCATGGCCGAGTTCCAGCGCCTGATACCGCAGCTGGCAGCGTGGAAGTACAACCATCTCCAGCTGTACGTCGAGCACACCGTCGCCTATGCCGGGCATGCCGCGGCCTGGCAGGGGCTCGATCCGCTGACTCCCGATGAGTTGCGCACCTTGGATCAGTGCTGCGCGGATCACGGCATCGAACTCGCCGCCAATCAGAATTGCTTCGGCCACCTCAGCGGCTTCCTCGCCAAGCCCCCCTACCAGCACCTCGCCGAGATCGCCGTCGATGGCACCTGGGACTTCAACGGCCTGGTCACCCGCCGTGGACCCTTCAGCCTCTGCCCGGGCGAGCCGGCGGCGCGGACTTTCGTCGCCGACCTGCTGGCGCAGCTCTGCCCGCTGCTGCGCTCGCCGTGGTTGAACATCGGCTGCGATGAGACCTTCGACGTCGGTCAGGGGCGCTCGCGCGAAGCCGTCGCCCACCGCGGCCGGGCAGCGGTCTACCTCGACTTCGTGCGCGAAGTCTGTGCGCTCGCCGCGACCCACGGCAAGCGCCCGCAGTTTTGGGCCGACATCGCCCTCGAACATCCCGAATGCCTGCGGGAGCTGCCACCGGTCTGCGGTCTGGCCTGGGGCTACGAAGGCGACGCGCAGTTCGCGCAGTGGTGCACCACGTTGCGCGCCGCCGGTCATGCCGCGTGGGTCTGTCCGGGAACGTCCTCGTGGCGCTCGATCACCGGCCGCACCACCGACCGCGGACAAAATCTGCTCGCCGCCGCCGAGCAGGGCGCCGCCCACGGCGCGAGCGGATTCCTGGTGACCGACTGGGGCGACCTCGGCCATCGTCAGCAATGGCCGATCAGCCTCCATGGTTTGGCCGAGGCCGCCCACCGCGCCTGGAGCGGCAACGTCGCCTATGATTCCCGCGCCAGCGGCCTGCACGGTTTCGGCAATGCCGACGTCGGTCCGTGGCTGGATGCGCTGGGCGATGCCGATCGCAGCCTGCGCCTGATCGGCGGTCGGCTCATCTCAACCGACCGCGCTGACGGCAAGCGCGCAGCGCTGCGCAATGCCACGGCGCTGTTCACCGATCTGCACCTGGCCCTCGATGCGCCCTACGTCGGCAGCGGCGGGCAATGGCAAGAGGTCGACGCGACCTTGGCGCAACTGCAAGCCACCCAACCGCCGGTCGCCGACACCCAGCTCGCGCGCGAATTGGCGCTAACCCTGCGCATGGCGCGGATCGCTGCCCAGCGTGCGATCGCCCGCCGCCATGGGGATCGCGGCGGCTTGCGCGCCCTCGCCGGCACCTGGCGTCAGGCCCTGCAGGAACAGCGCGCGCTGTGGGCCCTGCGCTCTCGCACCGGTGATGATCAGGTGGGCGGCCTCGCCACCAGCTGCGCTCATGATCTGCGGCTGATCGCCGAACTGGAGCAGGCATGCGTCTGATCGTCGGGTGCATGACCGGCACCAGTCTCGATGGTCTCGACACCGTCCTCTGCACCGTCTCGGGCACGGGCCTGCGCCTGCGAGCGCGAGTGGTGGCGCGGCGCACCGCCACCCTCGGCAAGTTGGCGACGCCCTTGCGCGCCCTGGCCGAGCAACAGCCGATGACCGCCGGGGCCATCGCCGCCATCGCCCGTGATTTCGCGCTGCTGCATGCGCGGACCATCGCCCGCCTGTGCGACGGGCAGCGTCCGGACCTGGTGGTGGTGCACGGGCAGACCGTCTACCACGCGCCCCCGCTGAGTTGGCAGCTGTTCAATCCGGCGGTACTGGCGCAGACCCTGGCGGCGCCGGTGATCAGCGATCTGCGCGCCGCCGATCTCGCCGCCGGTGGCGAGGGTGCTCCGATCACGCCGCTGGCCGATCTGCTGCTCTACGGCCATGCCCGCGAACGGCGGACGGTGATCAACCTTGGCGGCTTCTGCAACCTCACCCGGCTACCGGCCGGACGCGATCCCTCGGCAATCGGCGGAGGCGATGTCTGCGCCTGCAACCAGGTGCTCGATGCCGTCGCCCGCGTAGTCCTCAAACGCCCCTTCGATCGCGATGGCCGCCATGCCCTGCGCGGGATCAGCCATGCCGCCACCGAAAGGGCGCTGATCCGCAAGCTCGAAGGACAACGCCACGCCCGCCGCTCATTGGGCACCGGCGACGAGCTGGCGGCATGGATCAGCCGCCGCCCCCTCGCCGCCAACGATCTCGCACGTACCGCCTGCGCAGCGGTGGCATCAGTGATCGCCGCCACCGCCCAACCTGCTGAGCGCCTGGTCGTCGCCGGCGGCGGCGTGCGCAACCGCGCATTGATGGCGGAACTGACCGCGCGCTCGACGGCACCGGTCTCGACCAGCGACGAGCTGGGCATCGCCGCCGGCGATCGCGAAGCCCTGGCCATGGCCGTGCTCGGCGCCTTATGCCAGGATGGCGTCGCCATCACCTTACCGCAGGTAACCAAGGTCAAACGCGCGCCATTGGCTGGTACTTATACGACCGCGCCATTCAGTATCTGAAGTTGTGCAGGCAGCTTCCCGGGAGGCGCGGGCGAGTCGCCCGCGATCGAGGTCGCATCGATCGCGGGCGAGGGCGCCCGCGCCCCCGGAGTCTAGGAGTCTGTCGGAGATAGGCCGACGATACCACGGATGCGCTGATGGACGGCGGCGATGACATCCTGCGGCGTAGACGTACCGGCGGTGATGCCAACGTGGCGCTTGCCGGTGAACCACGTCGGGTCGATCTCCTCGGCGCGTTCGATGTGGTGCGCTTCGATGCCCTGATCGAGGATCAGGCCGGCGAGCTTGCGGGTGTTGGCGCTGGTATAGCCGCCGATCACCACACCCAGGTCGATATCCTGGCTGAGCAGGGTGGCGACGGCGCTTTGGCGGTCTTTCACCGGCTGGCAGATGGTGTCGATGAAGCGCACCTCGTTGACGCCGGGATGATTGCGGATCGCCTCGACGAGCTTCTGCACCTTGCCCAGGCGGTTGGTGGTCTGCGAGACGATGCCGATGCGGCTCTCGCCATCGAGGCGATGCAGATCGTATTCGTCGTGGATCACCGCCGCGCGCTTGAGATTGCCGAGCACGCCACGCACTTCGACGTGGCTTTCTTCGCCGATGACCACCGGGAACCAGCCTTCGCGTTCGAGAAAGCGCGCCAGCTTGTGCAGGCGGATGACCAGCGGACAGGTCGCGTCGTAGACCACGAAGCCCTTGGCGCGGAGGTCGTTCTTGGTCGTGTCGGAAGCGCCGTGAGCGGTGATCATCACGGCTTCGGTGGTGATGGTGTCGACCTGGTCGCGCTCGACGATGCGCACGCCGTTGTCGCGCAGGCGCTGGGTGGTCTGCGGATTGTGCACCAATTGACCGACGATGGTCAAGCGATCCTTGAAGTCCGGGTCGAGGGCCATGTCGATGGCATCCTGGACTCCGAAACACGTACCCATGGCCTGGGCCAGGGTGATGCGAACCGGCGTAGTCATGGCTTCTACTCTCCGGCGGGCGGACAAAACAAAAGGCCCTCGGGAGCGATCTCCCGAGGGCCTCTTTGAAAAATGTCTCCACTCGTGCCGTATCTGCTCGGCGTCCTCTGAACCTAAGGTTCAGAGTGGGGATCTGCCCGGGTGAGCATGGCTCGAACGGGACGTTGACCCCCATGAATACGTGAAAGGCCAGGGGACTGCGGAAAGACCTCGAACACAGCAGAGACAGAAGTCTTATAGTGGACTGGTGAGCGGATTTCCACTCCTTGACAGACGCCGCCGATGAACCTGGACAGAAATCTTTTATTGCTATGGTTTGAGCTCCCCCGCCTCCGTGGGTTGAAGCACCGGCGCCACCCGACTGACGTCGTACCCCTGTTGGGCAGCACGCTCGAGAATCCCCTTATAGATGCCGGCATCGAGCTGCCGCGTACGCGAGAGGATCCAGAACAGGTCGCGCGAGGGATGGCCAACGACCGCCCAGCGATAGTCGGGGTCGAGGTCGATGATCAGGTAGGTGGCCGACAAGGGCCATACGAAGCGCACTCGCCACTCGGCATTGCCAGTGTTGGGGATGACCCAGGCATAGCCATCCCAGTGCTCTTCAGGTGCCATGAAATCGTTGCGCCGGAAGACGTAGGTGTTCCCCATCGTGCCATCCGGGCGCATGGTGTAGACGTCCGCCGTCGCGACCTTGCCGTTCTCCAGCCAATAGGGGATGTTGGCGATGACGTACCAGGTGCCGAGGTAGCGTTGGAGATCGACCTGGGGCACGGTTTTCAGCGGTGGTCGCGCATCTGCGCACCCCCCAACACCGACACAGGCCAGGGCCGCCAGGAAGAGTTTTTTGAGCATGGGAGGATCCTGATGGGGTGAGGCTAGGAGTCTGTCGGAGATAGGCTTCTAGCTCAGCAACAAGATCAGGATCTGGGCACAAGCAATGCGCGCGAGCATGGTCAAGGGATAGACCGTGGCGTAGATCCGCGAGGGCGACTCGCTGGTGGCGCTGGCCTGGGCGAAGGCCAGCGCCGGTGGATCGGTCATGCCCCCGGCAATCAGGCCGGCGATCAGGCCATAGGGGTATTTCCAGAACAGCGCCAAGGCGGCGACGATCATCAAGGGCACGGTGGTGATCAAGACGCCGATGCCGATGAGCACGAAGCCGTCTGGTCGCGAGATGGTACGCAAGAACGCCTCCCCGGAAAGCAAGCCCACGCAGCTGAGGAACAGCACGATGCCGAATTCCTTCATGAAGAAGATCGCCGCCGAGGGTAGATAGACATCCGCCCGCCCGAGACGCCCGCGGGCCGCGACCAGCAAGGCCACCAACAGCGGTCCACCCGCCAAGCCGAGCTTGAGGGCCGCCGGCAATCCGGGAATCGCCAAGGGAATCGAGCCGAGCACCACGCCGAGGAGGATGCCGAGGAAGAACGGGACGAGGTTGGCGCGATCGAGGGCCGGGGCCGAGTTGCCGACCACGCGCGCGAAACGTTCGAGGGCTTCGCTGGGGCCGACCACGCGCAGGCGATCGCCCAATTGCAGCGGGATGCCCTCAGTCGCCAGCAATTCGACGCCGGCACGCTCAATGCGAGTCACGGTTACCGCCTGGGTCGCACCCGGATCGAGCGCCGACAAGGTCCGCAGGGCGGCCATCTTTTCGCTCACGAGCATGTTGCGGATCTTCAATTCGCTGGGCTCGGCGAGCAAATCCCGCGGCGAGCGACTGCCGCACAGCCCTTCCAGGGCATCGAGATCCGCCGGCGCGCCCACCGCCAGGATGACGTCATCCGCCACCAGGGTCAGGGCCGGGCTGGTCACGACATAGTCCGAGCCGCGTGCGACGCGCGAGATCAGCACCTGACCACCGGCACGCTGGCGCAGTTGGCTGAGGGTCATGCCGACCGCCGCGGTTTTCTGCACCACCAAGGCCCGGCGCTCAAGTGCGGAGACGGTGCGTACCGTGGGCGGATCGGGCCGGGCATAGCGGCGCACGACCACCAGGGTCATGATGATCCCGATAATGCCCAAGGGATAGGTGATCGCATAGCCGGCCGCCGCCATTTCGCGGGCGGCGGTCTGGGTGGTCTCGGGCATGCCACTCAAGGCTTGGCTGGCGGCGGCCAACGACGGCGTGTTGGTGGTCGCACCGGCAAGCAGACCTACTATCAAAGGCCCCGGGAGAGTCAGCAACCACCACGCCCCCGCCGCCACCAGCGAACCGAGGGTGACCACCAGCATCGCCAGGGCGTTCCAACGCAGGCCCTGCGCCCGCAGGCGCTCGAAGAAGCCCGGTCCAACCGTCAGGCCGATGGCATAGACGAAAAGGATGAGTCCGAAATCACGAAGGAATTCCAGCGTCGGATTATGCCCTGGGGGAGCGCCCGATGGACGGTTGCCCTGCCACACCAGGAGATCCCAGGCGATGCCGGCGAACATCGCCCCGGCAACCCCGAGGCTGACGCCAACGATGCGCACGCCACCCAAGAGCATGCCCGCCGCTCCCGAGATC
>JBILBP010000322.1:0-3427 GCA_044353645.1 Planctomycetota bacterium
ACGGATCCGGCTTCCGTCCGGCGTCGGGCTCCCTGATGGCAGGGAACCCGACGCCGGCGCCGTTCATCCCCACCCACCCGGAGATTCCATGCTCACCAAAGCCGCTCTGCTTCTGTCCGTGTTCGTTCTCGCCGATTATTCGTGGGGCGAGCTCAAGGACGTACTGATCATGCAGAGCTTCGCCGGCTTCAGCCTGTTCAGTGTCTTCCTGCTCATGGCCCTCGGCCTAGCGATCATCTTCGGTCAGATGAAAGTCATCAACATGGCCCATGGCGAGTTCCTCACCATCGGCGCCTACACCACCGTCGTCATCAGCCAGCTGACCCAGCACTTTGCCCCGTCGCTGATGGCCTGGTATTTTCCATTCGCGCTGCTCGCCGCCTTCGCCATTGCCTTCCTCGTCGGGATGCTCGTCGAATGGCTGATCATCCGCCACCTCTACCATCGGCCGCTCGATACCCTGCTCGCGACCTACGGTCTATCGTTGATCATGCAGGAATCCTTCCGCCAGATCTTCGGCGCACGCGAGACCTCGGCGACCCTGCCCGATTGGCTGCTCGGCTCGTGGAGTCCGGCAGAGGGCGTCGATATCCCGATCAACGGCATGATGCTGCTCGCCGTCTGCCTGATCATGACCGTGCTCGTCTACCTCATGATGCATCGTTCGCGGCTCGGCCTGCGCATGCGCGCCACCGTCCTCAACCGCACCATGGCCGGCGCCACCGGCATCAATACCAAGCGCACCGATCGCCTGACCTTTGCCCTCGGCTGCGGCATCGCTGGCATCGCCGGCGCTGGCTTCACCACCATCGGTTCAGTCTCGCCCTCGGCCGGTTCGCTGTACATCGTTGATACCTTCCTGGTCGTGGTCTTCGGCGGCGCGGGCAGCCTGCTCGGCACGATCCTCTCGGCCTTCAGCATGGCTCAGACCAAGTCGATCATGGAATTCTTCCTCAGCGGGGTGCTCGCCAAGGTCTTCGTCCTGACCGCGGTGGTCATTATCCTCATGATCCGGCCACAGGGCCTGATCGCCGCCAAGATCCGCAAATGATCTCCTTCCCTCCTCCTCCTCTATTAGGAACCCTGTGAACACCATCTATCGCACCCTGTTCGGCGGTCGGTCGGGCCTCATCGGCATCCTCATCCTGTGTGGTCTGCTGTTCATCGCCCTGCCCCTCATCTGCGACACCTTCCGTCTCAATCTCGTCGCCAAGTACCTCAGTCTCGCCTTCGTCGCCGTCAGCCTGGTCCTGTGCTGGGGCTACGGTGGCATCCTCAGCCTCGGCCAAGGGGTCTTCTGGGGTCTCGGCGGTTACTGCCTGGCTGCCTTCCTCAAGCTCGAAGCCGCCGGCAACATCGCCAAGGAGGCCGGCAGCGATCAGCTCAAGGCCCTGACCACGGTCGGCCTACCGGACTTCATGGACTGGAACCAGATCACCGAACTGCCATGGATCTGGTATCCGTTCAAGAGCCTGCCGCTGACCATGGCGCTGATCTTTGTCGTGCCCACGCTCCTCGCCTACCTCATCGGCACGGCGATGTTCAAACGCCGCGTCAGCGGGGTGTACTTCGCGATCATCACCCAGGCGGTGTGCCTGATCACTGAGTTGCTGTTCGTCACCCGCCAGGGCTGGACCGGCGGCATCAACGGCATCACCGACCTGCGTACGATGCTCGGCTGGGACATCCGCACGACCTCCGCGCAGACCACCCTCTACTTCGTCACCGCCGCCCTGCTGGTGGCCTGCGTGCTGCTTGGAAAGCTGATTCTCAACTCGAAGTATGGCCGCCTGCTGGTGGCGGTGCGCGACATGGAGGACCGCGTGCGCTTCTCGGGCTATGACGTGGCCAATCTCAAGACCTTCGTGTTTTGCATCTCGGCGGCGATGTCGGCTCTCGGCGGCGCGATGTTCGTGATGAATGTTGGCTTCATGTCGCCGAAACTCATCACTATCGAGCCGTCGATCTACATGGTCATCTTCTGTGCGGTAGGTGGGCGATTGTCGCTGATCGGGGCAGTCTACGGGACGTTGGCAGTATGCTTCGGCAAGACCTACTTCTCGGAACAGTATCCCGCTCTGTGGTACTTCCTCATGGGTACGGTCTACATCGTGGTGACCATGTTCCTTCCCGAGGGCCTTGCTGGAGTGGTGACCAAGATCATCCCTGGTTGGTGGACTAAATTCCGCGCCCCTTTTGCTTCCGTGCCACCCGCTTCCGTGCCACCCGCTTCCGTGCCACCCGCTGGGCCGCTCGGCGCAACCAAGATCGGCGAGGCCTGAGATGGCGCAGCACTATCCGCATTACGCCCTCCAGGTCGAAGGGCTGACGGTTTCGTTCGACGGCTTCAAGGCGGTTAACGGGGTCAATCTCTACGTCGAGCCCAACGAGCTGCGCGTGGTCATCGGCCCCAATGGCGCCGGCAAGACCACCCTGCTCGACCTCATCTGCGGCCGGACCCGGCCGACCGAGGGCAAGATCGATTTCATGGATCACATGCTGCACAAGCTCCCGGAGCAGAAGATCGTCCAGGCCGGAGTCGTGCGTAAATTCCAGACGCCTTCGATCTATCCGACCCTGACCGTGTTCGAGAACCTCGAGCTGTCCTATCCCAAGGGCCGCGGGGCGATCAGTGCGCTGTTCTTCCGCCGCACCGACGAGGTCATCGCCCGCGTTCGCGAGGTCGCCATGGAGGTCTACCTCGAAGCCCTGCTCGATGTCGAAGCCGACAAGCTCAGCCACGGACAGAAGCAATGGCTGGAGATCGGTATGCTGATCATCGCCGATCCGCAGCTCTTGCTCCTCGACGAGCCGGTGGCCGGCATGAGCGTCAAGGAGCGCGAGCAGACCGCCGATCTTTTGCGGCGGATCTGCAAGGGCCGCTCGGCGGTGGTCATCGAGCACGACATGAAGTTCGTGCGTAAGATCGCCGACAAGGTCACGGTCATGCACCAGGGCAAGGTCCTCGCCGAGGGCCCCATGGATGAGATCGAGAACGATCCCAAGGTTATCGAGGTCTACCTTGGCCACTGAACAACTTCCCGGGAGCCGCCCATGCTGAACGTCGCCAATCTCGCGGTGGCCTATGGGCAGAGCCGCATCATCTCTGATCTGTCGTTCACCGCCAAGCCCATGGAGACGGTGGCGATCATGGGCCGCAACGGCATGGGCAAGAGCACCCTGATGAAGTCGATGATGGGAGTGCTCAAATCCGGTGGCGGTACGATTACCGTCGATGGCCAGGACGTGACCAAGCTCGACAGCTTCGATCGGGTCAAGGCCGGCCTGGCCTACGTCCCGCAGGGGCGGCAGATCTTCAGTTCGCTGTCGGTCGAGGACAACATCCGCACTGGATTAGAGTCGGTGAAGGGTGCCAAGACCATCGATCCGCGGATCTACGAGATGTTCCCGGTGCTCAAGGAGATGG
>JBILBP010000323.1:0-3417 GCA_044353645.1 Planctomycetota bacterium
GCGGACCATCGGCCAGATCCTCACCGAGATGGGCACTGTATCGGCCGAGAATGTCGCCCGGGCCTTGGCCGAGCAATTCGACATGCGCTATGTCGATCTCGAGACCATCGATATCCCGGCGGCGGTGAACCGCCTAATCCCCGAGCCGCTGTGCCGCGAGCGCAAGGTCATCGCGGTCGCCCTCGCCGGGCGCATGCTGACGGTGGCGATGGCCAGCCCCTTGGATCTCGAACTGGTCGATACCTTGCGCTTTTCGACCTCGTTGCAGATCGAGGTCGCCCTGTCGAGCGAGCGCCAGATCCTCGCCACCATCGACAAGCATTTCGGCCTGAGCGATAGCAAGATCGACGAGATGATGGGCGAGATGACCGCCGACATCACGGTGCGGGCGACGGATAATGTCGAAGAGAAGGACGATGCGCTGATCGTCAAATTCGTGCAGCAGATCATCCAGAATGCCGACAACAATCGTGCCAGCGACATCCACATCGAGCCGATGCAGGATCATCTGCGCATCCGCTACCGCATCGACGGCGTCTGCTTCACCATGGATCCCGCGCCGAAACGCCTGCAGGGGCCGGTGATCCAGCGCCTGAAGATCATGGCCGACATGCCCATCGAGGAGAAGCGCAAGCCGCTCGACGGGCGCATCAAGCTCAAGCTCAAGGATAAGCGCATCGATCTGCGCGTCAGCTCGCTGCCCAGTGTGTGGGGCGAAGCCATCGTCATGCGTATCCTCGACTCGGGGAACCTCAAAGGTTCGATCGAGGACATGGGCTTCGACCCTGCGGACATGAAGATCTTCAGCAGCATGATCAAGCGCCCCAACGGCATCCTGCTGGTCACCGGCCCGACCGGTTCGGGAAAGACCACGACGCTGTATGCGACGCTGAACTCGCTCAACACCGTCGATCGCAAGATCATGACCGCCGAGGATCCGGTCGAATACAACCTGCCGGGCATCAACCAATGCCAGGTGCACAGCAAGATCGGTCTCGATTTCCCACGCATCCTGCGCGCCATGCTACGCCAGGCGCCGAACGTCATCCTGGTCGGTGAAATCCGTGACGAAGAGACCGCGCGCATCGCTGTGCAGGCCTCCTTGACCGGTCACTTGGTGTTCTCGACCTTGCACACCAACGATGCGCCGAGCGCGATCACGCGCCTGATCGACATCGGCGTGCAGCCGTTCCTGGTCGCGACCTCGATCCAGGCGATCCTCGCCCAGCGCCTGATCCGCGTGAACTGTCCGAAGTGTTCGGAACCCTACGAGCCCGAGCACAAGCAGCTCATCGGCCTGGGGCTGAAGCCCGAACAATGGAAGAACGCGACCTTCAAACGCGGCAAGGGCTGCGATCATTGCAAGGGCTCGGGCTATCGCGGCCGTCGCGGCATCTTCGAGTTGATGGTCATGAACAAGCACATCCGTGAGCTGGCCTTCAACAAGGCCACGGCCTCGGAGATCCGCAAAGCCGCCGTCGCCAACGGCATGGCGACCTTGGCCATGGACGGCGCGCGCAAGGTCATGCAAGGCATCACCACCGCCGACGAAGTCCTCCGCATGGCCAAAGTCGACGAATAAAAAAAGCGCAGATGTACCCCATCTGCGGCGTTGCACGAGGCTTGACATGGCGCTGCCATGCCGGCGCCTCGTGCGCCTTGCAGCTGGGGCACATCTGCGCTTTTTTAATGTTTCATGGTTAGGAGACGCGGGCGTCGAGGTGCTCGAACTGGCTTTGCCAGGTCATTGCCTGGTGCCTTTGGACTGGGCCACAGCTGCGCTTTTTTTAATGTTTCAGGGTTAGGAGACGCGGGCGTCGAGGTGCTCGACCTGGCTTTGCCAGGTCATTGCCTGGTGGCTTTGGACTGGGGCACATCTGCGCTTTTTTAATGTTTCAGGGTTAGGAGACGTGGGCGTGGAGGTGCTCGAACTGGCTTTGCCAGGTCATTGCCTTTTGGGCTTTGCCAGGTCATTGCCTGGTGGGCTTTGCTAGGTCATTGCCTTGTGGCGTTGGACTGGGGCTTCCGTGGGCTTGGGCGCTGACAAAGTAGTGTTCATGTATCATCACGAGTTGTCGGTTGCCTGTCGGGCGGCGCAGGAGGCGGGTCAGGTGGCGCTGCAGATGCAGGCCGGCATCGACAGTATTACTAAGGCTGATGGCTCGCCGGTGACTGCTGGCGATCTGGCTGCGGATCAGGTGATTCGCCATCATCTGCTGGCGGCCTTTCCTGATGACGCGCTGTTGTCCGAGGAAGCCACCGACGATCCTGCGCGCCTCGCCAAGAGCCGGGTGTGGATCATCGACCCCATCGATGGCACCAAGGACTACGCTGCCGGTGGCGCCGGTTGGGCGGTGCAGATCGCCCTCGCCGTCGATGGCGTCCTGGTACTGGGGGTTCTCGACCTGCCGCGCGAACGCACCCAGCTCACCGGTGTGGTCGGCCATGGGGCGACGATCAGCGATGTCGCGGGCGTGCGCGCCCTGCACATCGGCGACGGTCCGCTGCTGACCACCATGATCGCCTCGAGTTCCAAGCGCAATGCCAAGGCCCTGATGGCCCTGCGCGCTGCCCTCCCCGAATACGCCTGCACCACCTGCACCAGCGTCGGAGTCAAGGTCCATCGCATGCTACGCGGCGAAGCCGATCTCTACGTGCACACGCGGACGATCCACGAATGGGATGTGGCAGCACCGGCAGCGGTGCTGCTTGCGGCCGGCGGCCAGGCCACGGCCCTCAGCGGTGACGCGCTGATCTGCAATTCGCGCAGCGGCCGCAATCCCGGGCTGGTGTTCTCGACCCGCGCCGATCACGCCGAGGTCGTGGCGCGCCTGCAGGCGGCTGGACTGCGTGCCGAATGAGAGCACTGCCGTGGGTGCTGGTGCTCGCCCTCGTGATCTCGGCCAGCGGCCTGCTGCTCGTCCTCGCGGGCTGCACGCGCACCCGCGCCGGCGTGCAGTTTGAGGAGCTGCACATCCTCGCCAACTGGATCGAGGACACCACGCACGGCATTCCTCGGCGCACCGGCGAGCTCGAACTGCTGGAAGCGAGCGCGGAATACCGTCTAGCGGCACAGTGGGTCGCCGGCAGTCAGATCGGCGATCAGCAACGACTCCCACCGCAGATCGTGGCGCGGATCACTCGCGCCGCGGGGCTGGCCGCGGCTTTACGCAGCCACGTAATCTTGATCGACGGCCAGCAGGGCCTGGTCGGTCCGGCCCCGGGCTTGAGCGAAAGCGCATTCCTGCTCGCGGCGCAGATTGCCGATGCCGAGAACCGCGATCGACGTACCAGCGATGCGCTGGTGCTCAGTCGCTGCCGGGCTTCAGTCGAGGCCGAGGAGTTCTACCGCCAAGCGGTGCGCACGGCCCGCGTGGCTTTGGATACCGCCAGCGGCGGGCAGCTGTGGCAGAAGGA
>JBILBP010000049.1:0-11459 GCA_044353645.1 Planctomycetota bacterium
CTGCCGGTGACTAACGTCGATGGCACCTTCATCGGTCTGCTCAATCGCGAAGCGCTGTTCGAGCACTACCAGCGTTCAGCGGAACAACTGACCGAAGACCGCCACCGCGAAGGCTACATCGAGACCAACGACTGGCGGCGCACCACCGGCAGCAGCTGAGCTGCAGGTGGCGAAGCCCTGGAGACGGACATAGCCCGCGTTCTGTCGGTTACGGATGCGCGCGAGGGCCCCGCCGATGGCGGTGACCGCCAGTCAGCATCTCCTTCGCGTTTCCGCTCTCCGCAACCCCGAGTTCGTGCGTGATAGCTGACCTCGTTCAGCGCGCCGTTCTGCGGAATCCGAAGAGGAAGATGGCGAAGACCACCAGGCTCGAAAGCCAGCCTTCGATCTCGAAAAACGGCCTGAGGTGGAGATTCCAGGCCGAATGCGCGTGTCGGAACTCCTTGGCATCGGTGATCAGTGCCGGATCCGGTGGTGGGGCGGCGGCGGTATTGATGGTCACCGTATGCGCCAGCTGGAAACGCGGTGGGCACTGCCGATCGACCTCGGTGAGGTATTGCGCCGCGTTGCTGTAGGTCGTGCCAGGAGCGAACTGCCGTTGGCTGCCGAAGAGATCGACGGGGACTTCGACGAGGAGTTTGAGGCCGATCACACCGACGGCGGCGAAGGCCGCGCCTTCGAGGTGCGGAAAACGATGGATGAGGGTCAGGAAGCCATGGGCCGCGAAGCGCATGGCCAAGATCCCCAACAGCCCGCCGACGATGAGGACCCACAGCTTGCTCGACAGGGCTACTGCCGCGGCGATGGAATCCACGGAAAAGGCGATGTCGGTGAGCTCGACCGCGAGCACCGTCGACCAGAAGGGGGACAGGCCCAGAAAATGGGGCGTCTTCGTCGGGGTCCCGGCATCCAATGGGGATTCTGGACGGCTGGTGAGGTGCTTCACCGCCATCCAGAGCAGATAGGCGCCACCGAGCATCTTCAGCCACCACTGCGAGATGATCCAAGTCGCCAGCATCAGGGCGATGATGCGGAAGATGTAGGCACCGATGATGCCGTAGCGCAGGGCCCGTGCTCGTTGCTCGGGAGGCAGATGCTTGACGCGCAGGGCCAGGACCACGGCATTGTCGCAGGACAGTAGTCCTTCCATGATGATGAGGACCCCCACCACCAGCAGATCGGCAGGGACGAAAGGTCGTAGTTGCAGGAAGGTGAGGATGGCGTCCATGGGTTCGGAAGGGTCTGGACAGGATCCCATTCGCAAGCGTGGGACGGATGGTTGACGGGACTAGTGGACGGGACTAGTGGACGGGACTAGTTGACGGGACTAGTGGACAGGACTAGTGGACGGGACTATAGAACGCGACCGGTGGATGCGACAAGACAAGGCGACTAGTTGACGCGGCCCTGGGCGCGCCACCGTGCGAGCATGAGCGCACGCATCATCGATGGCAAGGCTGTTTCCGATCGTCGTCGTATGGCTCTCATTCAGCAGGTGCAGGAGCTGGCGGCGCGCGGTCTGCAACCGTGCCTGGCGGCGGTGACGGTGCGCGCCGATCACGGCTGGTCAGTATACCGACGTAATCAAGCCACCGCTTGTGCCGCCGCCGGGATCCAGCACAGCAACGTGACCCTCGCCGAGGGCGCCGATCAGGAAGCCCTCTTCGAAGCCGTCGAGCAGCTCAATGTCGACCCCAGCGTGCACGGCATCATCGTGCAGAGCCCGTTGCCCGAGGGCTTCGACGCTCTCGCCCTGCATAGCCGCCTGTCCCCCGGCAAAGACGTCGAATGCGTCGGTCCGGCGAATCTCGGATTGCTGCTCGCCGGGACCTCGACCCTTGCCCCATGCACCGCCCTGTCGGCGGTGGCCTTGGCTCGCGAGGCCATGCCCGAGCTCCGCGGCGTGGAGGCCGTGGTTATCGGCGCCTCGACCATCGTCGGTAAGCCTATCGCCCAGCTGCTGACTGCGGCCGGGGCCACCGTGACGCTTTGTCAGATCACCACCCGCGATGTCGCCAGCCACTGTCGGCGGGCCGATCTGGTCATCGTCGCGGTCGGCAAGGCCGGCCTGGTGCGCGCGCAGTGGATCAAGCCTGGGGCGACGGTGATCGATGTCGGCATCAATCGCATCACCGCCGCCGATGGCAAGACCAGTACCGTCGGCGATGTCGCCGCCGAGGTCGCGGAGGTCGCCGGCGCTCTGTCCCCGGTCCCCGGCGGCGTCGGTGCCTTGACCACCACCATCCTCCTCGAATCGACGGTGGCGGCGGCGCAACGGCTGTCGAGCACCACCGATGCCATCGATGCCCGGGCGGTGACGCGACTGCTCGGTGGCCTCGATCTGCCGCCGGCGCTCAGCGAACGGATCGCGACCCTGCTCTCGCGGCACCTCGTGGGGTCGGGGACCATTGCCAGCGTCTCACCCTTGGCGCGCCGCCTGCAGGAGATTCATGGTCGCGGTGGCGCGATGCTGCTCGATGGCGCCATGGGCACCGAGCTGATCGCACGCGGCATCGCCCCGGCCGCGGTTGCCGAGGCCAATCGCGACCACCCCGACCTCGTGCTCGAGATCCATCGCGCCTACCTCGCGGCGGGTACCGAGGTCCTGACCACCAACACCTTCGCCTTGAACCGTTTCCGCCACCGCGATCGCGAAGAGCTGATCCGCCTGCTGACCGCCAGCGTACGCTTGGCGCGTCAAGCCGCCGCCGGAGCCGGCCGAACGGTGTTCATCCTCGGTTCGATCGGTCCCCTGGGGAGCGTCGTCGGCGCTGAACTGGAAGCCTCCGCCGCTAGCGATGCCGTGGCCGAGATCGCCCTGGCCCTGGCCGATGCCCAGGTCGATGGCTTCACCTTGGAGACCATGCCCTCGACGCTCGAAGCCAGCGCCGCCTTGGCCGGCATCCGTCGTGTCAGCCGTCTGCCGGTGCTGGTGGCGCGCAGCAGCGAACATCTCGACGCCGCCGATCTCGCGGAGTTCGCCCAGGCCATGGAGAACGGCGGCGCGAGCGCCATTGGCATCAACTGCGCCGCCGGTCCGCGCGCCTTGCGCCCGCTGGTGGCGGCCCTGGTGCGGGCCACGCGTCTGCCGGTGCTGGCGCGACCGAATGCGGGTTTCCCCTCGCGGGCCGCCGATGGCCAACTGACCTATCATCTGCGGCCGGATTACCTGCTCGCGCAGGTACGGGGTTATGTCGCCGATGGTGTGGGCATTGTCGGCGGTTGCTGTGGTGTCGGGCCGCGCCATATCCAGGCGGTGGCGGTGATCCGTGGGGCGGCGGTGACGCCGGTGGCGAGCGCGGCGTTGGTCGCGCCATCGGCGGCTGTCGTCCGTCCGCCGCATGCCCTGTTGCAAGCTTTCGCCGACGGGTCATTTCCGGTGCTCGGGTTCGTGCCCGGCCGCCTGCCCGGCAATGAGGCGCAGAGTGCGCTATCGCGTCTGGCGGCCGCCGGCGCGGCTGGTATCGGCCTGCTCGCAGGCTGGCCCGGCAGCGTGCGCGGCACCCGCCTGGTGGCCAACCTCGCTCATCTCGCGCAGGTCTGCGCGGTGCCGGCGATACTCGAACTGTCGGCGGGGGAGACCACGCTCTCGCTCGCCGAGGACAAGCTGATCGCCGCCCATCTGCTCGGCATCCGCACGGTGCTCATCGATGCCGGGGTCTTCGTCTGCCGTGGCGACAGCCAGGCGGGCGCGGATGCGATGCGCCTGCTGTGGCTGGTGTCGATGCTCAACCGTGGCCGCAACCGCGCCGGCAATCATCAGGATGCTACCGCCTTCGCCGTCGGCGTCCGAGTTCCCGCGGCTGATCATGGGCATCAGGCCTACATCGCCGCTGGCGCCGACTTCCTCACCTTGCAGCCGGTCTACGATCCGCTGACTTTCCGCGAGGTCATGGAGACCATGCGCGAGGTGACGGTACCGGTGCTCGCCGAGGTCTTGTTGCTGCCCGATGCTGCCACCGCCGACGAACTCGACAACGAGTTGCCGGCGCTGTCGGTCCCCGAGGCCCTCAAGCAGCGCCTGGTCAGCGATCCGCAGGAAGATGTGCGCGGCGTGCTACGCTTCCTCGCCGCCTGGCGCACGCGCTTGTCGGGGGTCTGCGTGCTCGCTGCCGATACCCGGGTCGATGCCGCTGAACAGGTGATCGCGGCCATCCGCCGTTAGTGCGCCTGGAATCGGTCGGTAAGCGGTGCTGAACGCCGTCAGGTCCGGCGCACCGCATATCCGCATTGTCCGCAGTGGTGATCGGTTGGTTGCAAGGGCTGGCGGCATTTTTCGCAGCGCTGGTCGCCGCTGCTGCCGGCAGCGCGGACGACGTTGGCGACCGTGGTCGCGCTGATGGCCGGTAGGTGGGAGCTGCGGTCCAGCGTCTGGTTTACCCCGTGCAGCGTTATCCACCAGATGAGCCAAGCGGCGAGCGCGCATGGCCCCATCACGACGGAATCGACCACCAGCGAGAGGAGAGATGCCACCACCGGGGCTATGCCCAGCCAGAAAAGATATGCGTGAGGATCCAATCCGATGGCCTTGAAGCGCGCGGCGACGGCCGTGGGTAGGCGACACAGGAAGAAGATGTGCAGGAACACATTGACGAGGGGCACTAAAAGCACGAAAGCCAGGTCTGGATTGATGGAATGGTGGTCTCTCGTCAATTTAAGTGCATCGCGGATGCAACAGCAGTACTTGTACCAGATCAGGAAGAAAAGGATGACGAGTGCGGCTGAGAGGAAGAGGATGAGGAATATCATGAATTTTCCAAATAGAGTAGGTGGGAATGCTCTGTCCATCTGATTTCCCCGTACGATCGGGAGATGCTCAGGGTCAGCATGGCGGCGACGCATGCACGGATCTTCCGGATGCGCATGAGCGAAGGCGCTCCCTGCCTCCGCTAGGGTGGCAAGAGGAGGTTCATCCCTTGCCGTTGCGTGGCGCAGGCCGTGCCGCGCCATTCGAGCTCCCGATCCTGCCGTTGTCGGAGAATACCCTGGCTTTCCATCTCTCATGGGGTCAATGGCGCTTCCAAGGCTCATCGTGCACATCGCTGTGCGGAAATGCTGGTGAGACGATGACCCATGCAGCTGATGACGTTATGCAGGAAACCGCCCTGAAGGAGCCGACGGTCCCCGGGCCGGCGAAAATGCCGGCGGCCGGCGCGGCGCACAGCTTCCCCGTCGTCGGCATCGGCGCCTCCGCCGGCGGATTGAAGGCGCTCAGCAGCTTGCTGGCGGCGATCCCCGGCGACATCGGCATGGCCTTCGTGGTCATCCAGCACCTCGATCCGAGCCATGAGAGCCAGCTCGTCAGCCTCCTGGCCAATGCCTCCCTGCTGCCGGTGACCGAGGCGGTGGACGGCCAGGAGGTGCAGCCGAACGAGGTCTATGTCATCGCTCCCAATACCCGTCTGGCCATCGAGAGGGGGATCCTGCGCATCTCGCCGCGTGAGCAGGGTCCGGCCCCGCATCTGACGATCGACGCGTTCCTGCGTTCCCTGGCCCTCGATCGGTCGGGATGTGTGATCGGGGTCATCCTTTCCGGCACCGGCGCAGACGGGACCCTCGGTCTGACGGCGATCAAGGCCGCCGGCGGCATTACCTTCGTCCAGGACGATACCGCCGAGTACGCCGGTATGCCACAGAGCGCCATCGGCCACGGCTGCGTCGACTACGTCCTGCGACCGAGCGCGATCGCTAAGGAACTGGTCAGGATCGGGTACTCGGGATTCCCCTGCTTGCCACCGGCGAGCGCAGATATCGACGCAGGCGATAGCGAGGCCGACGGCGCGGCGCATGCGGTCGCCGATGCGCTTCCCTATGCCAAGATCATGGGGTTGCTGCACATCGAGACCGGAATCGACTTCAGCCATTACCGCGCGACGACGATCATGCGCCGGACGCTGCGGCGCATGGCGCTGGTGGCGAAAGTGACGTTGGCGGAATACGCGGACTACCTCGCCGGCAGCGCCATAGAGCTCAGCGCCCTGGCGCGGGATGTCCTCATCCACGTCACGAGCTTCTTCCGTGATCAGACCGCCTTCGCCGCCGTGACCGCAGTCGTGCTGCCCGCCTTGACCCAGGACCGCACTGCCGAATCGCCCCTGCGCCTATGGATCGCCGGCTGTTCGACGGGCCAGGAGGTGTATTCGCTGGCGATCGCGCTGCTCGAGCATCTGCGCGGTATCTCGTCCGGCCTGCGGGTGCAGATCTTTGCCACCGACATCAGCGATTGGGCGCTCGCCCGGGCGCGCCTGGGCTGCTACCCGGAGACTATCGTCGACGAGGTCCCTCCCGTGCTCCTCGCACGGTATTTCACCAAGGATGCCTCTGGCTACCGGGTGACGAAGGCGATCCGCGATCTGTGCGTTTTCGCCAAACACGATGTCACATCGGACACCCCATTCTCGCGCATCGATTTCATCAGCTGCCGGAATGTGCTCATCTATCTCGGGCCGGTGCTCCAGAAATACGTCTTGCCGACCTTCCACTTCTCCCTCAGGGCCGGTGGCTTCCTGCTGCTTGGCGCTTCCGAATCCCTGGGTTCAGCGGCGAACTTTTATCAGACCGTCGATGACAAGCACCGCATCTTCCGTTCGATCGCCGTGCCCGGTCGCACTAGGCCGGTGCCGGTCGCGCAGCAGCGCAGCGCCGATCAGGGGGTGATCGCGGTAGTACCGACCTTCGTACCGGCAGTATCCGAAATGCAGCGCGCCGCGGATCAGATTGTGCTCGGACGCTTCGCGCCGGCCGGCGTGCTGGTTACCGAGGCGCTGGAAATCATCCAGTTTCGCGGTCAGACCAATCTCTTCCTTCAGCCGGCCCAGGGCGATGCCAGCCTGAATCTGCTAACGATGGTGCCTTTCGCGGTGGCCGAATCCCTGCGCGCGGCCCTCGGCGAAGCCAAGCTCGGCAGCCTCTCGGTGCGCCGCGAACACGTTGTGCATCGCCGCGCCCACGACTTCCGCGAGATCGCTTTCGACGTCATTCCGATCAAGCTGCCGACCAGCACCACTTCCTTCCTCATCCTTTTCGAGGAACAGGAACCGCTTGCGATGGCGGCGATCACGGCCCAGCCCGCGATCACGGCCCACGCCGGCCCGACGACCAACCACCGCGAGTCGCGGGAATTGTCGCAGGTGCGCACCGAATTGGCTGCCGCCACTGACTACGTCCATTCCCTGGTCGAGGTCAATCAGGCACTCGCCGAGCGGCTCAAGGATTCCATCGAGGAGGCGCAATCGAGTACCGAGGAATTCCGCAGTACCAACGAGGAGCTGCAGACGACCAAGGAGGAGGTTGAATCGACCAACCAGGAGCTGGTGACCATCAACGATGAGATGCGCGCCACCAACCTGGGCCTCTCCAAAGCCTCAGCGGCTCTGCGGACCTCCGCCGAACTGACCTCGGCGATCGTCGATACCATCCGCTCGCCGTTGCTGGTGCTCTCGGCCACGCTGCGCGTCGAGAGCGCCAATCAGGCCTTCCTCAAGGTCTTTGGCGTCAATCGCCAGGAAACCGTCGGGCAATTGGTGTACGATCTCGGCAATGGGCAGTGGAACATCCCCAAGCTGCGTGAGCTGCTCGAGGACATCCTGCCCAACCATTCCGCGTTCGAGGATTTCGAGGTCGTTCACGATTTTCGCAAAATCGGGCGCAAGACCATGTTACTCAACGCCCGTCGTCTGCATGGCGACGAGGATGAAGCGCGCCTGATCGTGTTGGTCCTCGACGACGTCACCGAACGGCGGCGCATCGCCAATGATCTGCAGGACATCTCCCGGGAACTCGAACGTTCGAACGCCGAGCTCGACCACTTCGCGGCCGTCGCCTCGCATGATCTGCAGGAGCCACTGCGCATGATGACGAGCTACCTCGATCTGCTGGCGGTGAGGTACGAAGCCGTCTTCGACGAGCGTGCCCGCGGTTATATGACCCAAGTCACCACCAGCGCCCAGCGCTTGCGGGAAATGATCCAGGGCATCCTCGCCTACTCCCGGCTCGGTCACGAAGCCACCGATGTCGAGGCAATCGACAGTGCCATCGCCCTCCATAACGCCCTCATCAACCTCTCGGTCAAGATCACCACGACCCAGGCGACGATCAGCGAGGGAGTGCTTCCCCGGGTTTCCGCGAATCGCCAGCAGCTCACCCAGCTGTTTCAGAACTTAGTGAGCAACGGCATCAAATTTCGCTGTCCTCTACGGTCTCCCATGATCCACGTCGCCGCCCAGGAAAGAGCTACAGAATGGGTTTTCTCCGTCGCTGACAACGGCGTGGGTATCAACGACGGCGATTTCGCCAGGGTCTTCCAGCTCTTCCAGCGGGTTCATACGGACAAGTCCGTACGCGGCTGCGGCATCGGCTTGGCCACCTGCAAGAAGATCGTCGAGCACCACAAGGGTCGCATGTGGATCCAGTCGAAGATCGACCTCGGTACGACGCTCTTCTTCACCCTTCCGAAAAGTAATCTCTGAGCGGCAGGAGAGGTCTCAGGACGGTCTCAGGTCGATCCATGCCTGCGGAGCAGTCGGCGCAAACGCTCGATTTCCTCGAGGAGATCAAGGGTTATCGCCAGACCCTGGGCTTCGAGACCAAGCTCGCGTTGCAGACGCACGGCTCTTTTCGCCCGCTGCATCGATGATTCGCTGAAGATCCAGGCAGCGCTCCGATCATCTTCCGGATCAATGATGCCGAAGGCGACGAGGTCGCCGATGCACGCTTCCGCGACGCCGCAGATCAGGCAGATCTCGATCAGCGTGTAGGTGCGACCATCGAGGACCAGCTCGCCTTCGTGAAAGGGAAAGTCCATGATCAGGCTCCCCAGTGCCGGCGAGGATCGAAGGCCGATTCCTGGGCGAGTTCACCATAGAGGGCCTTGGCCTTGTCGCTCGCCGTCGGTGGCACAGAGATCGAGAGCATCAGGTATTGGTCGCCCGGCGGATTACCGGGCAGGCCAAGGCCCTTGAGACGAAGCTTCTGCTGCGGCTGCGCGCCGGCGGGAATAGTCGCGGTTACCGTCCCCCCTAGGCTAGGTACGGCGATCCGCGCCCCGAGCACGGCTTCCCAGGGAGCGAGTGGGACGTCGAGAATCAGATCTCTGCCATCGATCCTGAAGAAGCGATGCTCGGCCACTTCGATCTCAAGATAGAGGTCGCCATGCAACTCAGCAGTTGCCCCTGGTCGGCCTTGGCCGCGCAGGCGGATCTTGGAACCGCTGATGACGCCCTTGGGGATCTTGACGGTGATGGTGCGCTGCCCCCCACGCGGAGCATCTTGGGTGCCGGTCTGGAGCGAGAACTGCCGCTCGCCGCCGCGGTAGGATTCCTCGAGTGTGACGGTGAGGGTGGCGTGGATGTCATCGCCGCGCTCATGGAAGGCGGCCCGTCCTGACCCTCCGCCGCGTCCGCCGCTACCGGCATGATCGAAGAAAGACTGAAAGAAATCGCTGAAATCACCAACTTCGCCGAACTCCGATGCACTTCGACGATGAGTCGGCTGACGGGCTGGAGGGATGTCCATCTCCTGGCCTTCCCTCCAGCCGGCGGACCGCAGCTCGTCATAGGCGGCCCGTTTCTGAGTATTTTTCAGGACCTCGTTGGCTTCACCGATGTCGGTGAAGCGTTTCTGGGCGCTTGTATCCTTGTTGATATCGGGGTGGTATTTACGCGCCAATTTGCGATAGGCGATTTTGATCTCCTCGGGAGTAGCGGTTGTCGAGACCCCCATGATGCGATAGTAATCTTTGAACTGCATGGCGGACGGTAGTTCCTGAACATGGCGGGACGAACCTCAACGGCGCGGAAATTCTGAACTGCCAAGGTATCGAGTGGCTGTGCAATCTTGGAAGTCGGCGGTTAGAAATCGATACCGTACCGCGACTCTGCAAATCGCACGCTCACTTCAGGCAATTATTCAATCCGCTCTCAAAGAATGACATTTCAGGTGGCGGCGCTTTTTCTTTTCTCAGTTTATCCAATGGGTGCTGAAAAAATCGCAGGTGTGGCGAATCCGCGAGGTGCACGGTGGATCAACGTGGTCGTTCACCAGACAGGCGACGATGCAATTCCCTGGTCAGCCCTTCCAGACCTTTCAGGTCATCCTCATTATCATGCGCATCCGGATGACGTTGGAGTTCTTCGCTACGGATTTCGTCCTGCAGTTCGATTTCATCGAAACCCAGAGCTTCGGCGCTTTCGATCGCGGAAGGGATATCCACATCCCTGGCTTCAAGCACCGGGATCTGCTCTGCTGAGAGCTGTATGCTCGATGTGCTCCGATCCACGTTCAGGGATCTAGATCGTTCATTGTTTGCGGTTGCTGAACGAACGGGGGTACGATATTTTGTAGATGTACGCATGAAGAGCCTTTTGGTAATAGTGGAGCCGAACGTACCCATGTCGCTGGCATGCCAATATCAGAGGGAAAAAAGTGTCGTTTCATGCCGTGTCGCACCGGAGAATTCTGAAGGACCTGCAATCAGCAAGAGTAGCCAGATAGGCATCGTGCACTCGGCAAGGTCGCGGTGTGGCTATCGGCGGTTTCATTCCTAGCTGAATGCATCCCTTTCCATGCCCCATCCGGGGCAGCTTCAGGTCAGGCAGGGCCGTCAAGGATCTCGCTACGCTCGACCGCTACGCGGCTGCGTCCTTGACCGCCCTGCCTGACCCGGCTTTCCCAGACGTGACCTGGAAAGGACGGATCTGAACCACGATGAAATGAAAGTTGCTCACCTTCCGTAAAATCGGGGTGGGAGATTCCGGTGGAACTCCGTAACCCTCCGATGACGCTATTTCTAACCTGAATTCCCACCCGGCGGAACCCTGACCGGGCACAGCTTGGTGTAATTGGCTGGGGTCATGGCGGCGTAGTCGGTGTCGCCGGCGTGGATGCGGGCGATGACGAGGCGGAGCCAGGCGCGAGGTTCGACTTTGGCGAGTCGGCAGCTTTCGAAGAGGGTGAAGTTGGTGGCGGCCCAGGCGGTGGCGTCTTCGCTGCCGATGAAGTTCCAATTTTTTCTGCCGATCACGATGGGTCGCAGGACGCGTTCGGCTTGGTTATTGCGCCTGCCGCGCAGCGGCCAGTCCCCTTGTGGGATCGATGGGGAGGTCGCCGCGTGAGGTGTACGCGATGAGGCCTTCCCAACGGTTGAGGATGTAGGCGATGGCTTTGTGCATGCTGCTGGCTTGGTCATAGCGCAGCAGCGCGTCCGTGCAGGCGCTGCGGATTCCATCAAGAATTAGGGTGGCATCGAGCTGGCGTCGTCGCAGACGTTCTGCATCGTCGGCATGCTTCGTTTCGCGTTCGATGCGGTAGAGTTGACCGATGCGGTCGAGGATGTTTTTGGCGACGAGGTCTCCTTGTTCTGTCGGGATAACCAAGCCGCGGCGTGCATGGACCCAGCAGCAGAGTCGAATGATGCCGGCCTCGGCCGCAATGGTGTCGTAGGGTCGATAGCCGTCCGCCAT